>JAODNB010000399.1 GCA_025464795.1 Frankiales bacterium | reverse complement strand
GTGGTGCGCCTGCACCCCGACGCGCTGACCGCCCTGGGCCTGTCGCCCTGGGACGTCGTCGTGCTGCACGGCAACCGGACGACCGGCGGTCTGGTCGCCCTTGCTCCTCCCGGCCGCGCGCAGCACGAGCTGCTGTGCGACGAGCTGGTGCTCGGGAACCTCGGAGTGCCGGACGGCAGCACCATCCAGGTCGAGCGCGGCGCCGACCGCGAAGCCCTCACCGTCACCGTGAACGCCCCTCAGAACGTCCTGACGACGGTGTCGGCGGAGATGCTGCGGACCGCGCTGCTCGGCAAGGCGCTGACCACCGGTGATCAGGTGTCCCTGGTGCCGCAGGACCTCGCGCCGCTTCCGGCCGTCGACGTCGTCGCGACGACGCGGTCGCTGTCGAACCTGCTCGGGCCCGCCTGGTCCACCCTGCTGCTCAGCATCGCGTCGGTCTCTCCCGCCGGCCCGGCCGTGGTGACGATGGGAACCGTCGTCGGCTTCACGGGCGGTACGACGACGACCGGCAGCGCGACCCCGCTGGTCCTGCCTGCATCCGGTGCGTCGGCCGTCCCCGCAGAGCTGCCGGGCCTCGAGGCACAGGTCGCCTCCCTCACCGAGTGGCTCGAGCTCGGGTTCCACCGGAAGGACCTGCTGGCCAAGCTCGGCAGCGCCCCGCAGCTCGGCGTCCTCATCACCGGAGCGGCGGGCTCGGGCAAGGCCGCCCTCGTCGAGTCCGTGAGCGCGAAGCTGGACGTGCGGGTGATTCGGGCGTGGGGACCGACCCTCGCGGGCTTGGAGACGAGCGCCGCCGCGAAGCAGATCACGTCGCTGCTCGAGGACGCCTCCCGAGGCGGGCCGGCGCTGCTGCTCATCGAGGACGTCGAGGCGCTCGCCCCGCACGACGGCGGCGAGCCTCTCTGCTCGTACTTCCTCGGAGCGCTGCGCGAGGCCGTCGCCGCGGGCAAGGTAGCCGTCGTCTGCACCACCGCGAAGCCGGAGCAGGTGACCGCGCAGCTGCGCGTGCCCGGCACCCTCGACCACGAGCTCAGCATCCCGCTCCCCGACCGGGCCCAGCGGACAAAGGTTCTGCAGCTCGCCGCCAAGAACGTCCCCCTCCACGCCGACGTGGTCCTCGACGACCTGGCGGGCCTCACACCAGGGTTCGTCGCCGCTGACCTGCTCGCCCTGGTCCGCGAGGCCGGTCTGCGGGCGGCTGCCCGCCAGACCGAGGCGCAGCTGCCCACCGTCGACAAGGCTGACTTCACAGCGGCTCTGGAGGTGGTCCGACCGACCGCGATGGGCGGCGCTCGCCTCGACCTGGCCAAGATCAGTCTCGACGACGTGGGCGACATGGTCGAGGTGAAGCAGGCCATCACCGAGGCGGTCCTGTGGCCGCTGCAGTTCCCCGACACCTACAAGACCATGGGGATCTCACCCGCACGCGGGATGCTGCTGTACGGACCACCCGGGTGCGGGAAGACCTTCCTGGTGAGGGCGATCGCCGGATCCGGCCAGGCGAACGTGCTGTCGGTCAAGGGTGCGGAGCTGCTGAGCAAGTGGGTCGGTGAGTCCGAAGCTGCGGTGCGCGAGCTGTTCCGGCACGCCCGTGAGGCCGCCCCCACACTGATCTTCTTGGACGAGGTCGACGCGCTCGCCCCCGTACGGGGACAGTCGACCGACGGTGGGACCACCGATCGGGTGGTCGCCTCCCTGCTCACCGAGCTCGACGGTGTCGAGCAGCTCCGCGACGTCGTGGTGATCGGCGCCACCAACCGGCCTGATCTGGTCGACCCCGCACTGCTGCGCCCGGGTCGCCTCGAGCGGCTCGTCTACGTCCCCCCGCCGGACGCCGAGGCGCGGACGGCGATCCTGAGGACCGCGGTGAAGTCGGTGCCGCTCGACAGCTCCGTCGACCTCGTCGACCTCGGCCGGCGCACCGAGGGCTACTCCGCGGCCGACTGCGCAGCGCTGGTCCGTGAAGCAGCCCTGACGGCGATGCGTGAGTCGATGAAGGCGACCACCGTCACCGCAGCGCACGTCGAAGCGGCCCTCAACAGCGTGCACCCTTCCCTGGACCCGACTCAGGTCGCGAACCTCGCCGCCTACGCCTCGATGCGGGCGGCGCGCTAGCCCAGCTCGGCGGTGAGCTCGGCCAGCAGGTGCACGACCCCCGAAGGCCCAGGGACGACGAGGTCCGCGCGCGTCCGCAGCTCCTCGGGGGCTTCCTCGCTGTCGCTGCAGACCAGCAGGCCACCGATCCCCAGGTCCCGCAGGTGGTCGACCTCGTCGAACGCGGCGAGGTCACCGAGGTCGTCGCCGGCGAACAGCACCGCCGCCGCTCCCTCGGCCAGGCTCCGCAGGGCCCGTCCCTTGTCGTGCCCGGGTGGCCGCAGCTCGAGCACCATCCTTCCCGAGTGCAGCTCGAGTCCGCCTGCAGCAGCCAGCGCGGCCAGTCGCGGGTGCAGGCGCGAGAGCGTGCGCGCCGGGTCGAGAGCCTGCCGGGCGTGGACCACCAGCGAACGGCCCTTGTCCTCGATCGTCACGCCCACCTCGTCATCGAGGAGGTCGGGCAGCCGGGCACGGGCATCCGCCAGACCGGGGAGGGGTGGCTCCTCGCGGAGCTCTCCGTCCTGCCAGCGCTGCACGCCGTACTGCCCGAGGACCACCAGCCCGGGGACCGCACCCAGGACCTCGGCGACGACCGGCGCCGGCCGTCCGGTGATCACGGCGACCCGACCGACCTTGCGGGCCAGGTCAGTGACGGCCTCCACCGCGGACGGGTGCGGGACCGCGTCCTGCGGCCGGTCGACGATCGGCGCCAGCGTGCCGTCGTAGTCCAGCGCGACGAGCGCGTGACCGGGATCCACCAGGAGAGCGCGCAGGCCGTCGCGACCGAGCGGTGTCTGCGGCCGCAGCACGTCAGCGGTAGTCGCGGGTGAGCACGACGGTGAGGCCGCTGCCAGGGAGGCCGGCGAACCGAGGAAGGACGCGCGGGATCCCGAACTGCTTCGCGAAGCGCTCCGCGGACGGCCGCTGACCCGGTGCGAAGTAGATCGTGGTCCGGGCGATCGTCCCGCCGCGGTAGTTGCCGGTCAGCGGAACAGACCACCCGCCCGCGCGGAACCGTGCGGCGCCACGGTCGGCCAGACCCTTGATCTTGCTGTTGTTCAAGACGTCGACCGGGGCCTTCGGAGCGACCGCCGGCTGGACGGGAGCCACGGCGACAGCGGTCGAGGTGGGCCCGGCGGTCGCCGGAGGAGGCGAGGAAGCTGCCGGAGGTGTCGTCGGTCCCGCTGCGGCTGAGGCGGATGCGGGGACGCTGGCAGTGCTGGCAGTGCTGACAGTGGGGCGGGCGTCGATGACCGGACCGCCGCGGGGCTCGTCGTTGCCGTAGAGCAGCAGCGCCCCGACACCGAGGCCGACACCCGCCACCGCAAGCAGGGCACCGGCAACGGCGCGAGCCGGGCCAACCCGCTCGCCCTCGTGCGGCGCCCGGGTCAAGGGCACGTGCGGAACCTGCGGCAGGTCGTCCACGGGCGGCCGGGGGCGCTCGGCCATCCGTGCGCGTGGGCGCAGGACGGGCGGCTCCTGTGCCGGCACGCTCTCCGGCTCCGTAGCCGCCGGGGTCGCCAACGATTCCGCTGTCGTGTCCGCTGTCGGCAGCGCTGTCGCAGGCTCCGGTGCCTCCGGGGGGCGCAGGGCTGCGAGGTCCGCGGGCAGCCAGTCGCGGTCCAACGGCGACGGAGCAGGCGGCGCAGCAGGGTCGACGGGTGGCGGCGGGGGCTCGGCAGCAGGGGGAGTTTCGGTCTCGGCAGCGCGGCGCTGCGCCTCCGCCTGCTGGCGCCACCACGCGTCCGAGCCCGTGTCGAACGCCTGCTCCACGTCCTCGGCGGGCAGCTCCAAGGAGGTGGGGCCGGGGGATGCCACCT
>JAODNB010000342.1 GCA_025464795.1 Frankiales bacterium | reverse complement strand
GCTTCAAGTGCCTCGTGCACGCTCCAGCT
This sequence comes from Frankiales bacterium, assembly GCA_025464795.1. GTDB lineage: Bacteria > Actinomycetota > Actinomycetes > Mycobacteriales > SCTD01 > RYN-111. Next base: position 6,232 of record JAODNB010000342.1, on the reverse strand, counting down.
GCCTGGCTCAGCCACCCTCGACAGCGCCAGCCTGGCGAGGCGCTCGGCGTCGCTGACGGTCATGCGGCCCTCAGAGCTGCGTCCTCACCCAGGCGCAGCATGAGCGCGCCGCCGACCTGGCTCCGCGTGGGCTCCGGCTCGCCGTCGAGGTCCGCGAGCGTCCAGGCCAGCCGCTGCACCCGCCCGAAGCCACGCGCCGTGAGCAGACCGCGGTCGAGGCACCTGCCGGCATCCTGCAGCGCTTCTCGGCGGATCGGCCACAGCCGCGCCTGGGCGGTGGCGGGGACGTCGCCGTTCGTCCGCCAGGGGGTGCCTGCCAGGCGCGCCGCTGCCCTTTCCCTCGCCGTCCCGACGCGGGCGGCGATCAGTGCCGTCGAGTCCCCGACGGCGCGCTCCGACACGATGTCCTGCCGGGTGATCGCGGGCAGGACGACGCTGATGTCCATCCTGTCGAGCAGCGGGCCGGAGAGCTTGCCCAGGTAGCTGCGGCGGCGTTCCGGGCTGCACGTGCAGGCGTTCCCGGGCTTCGCGCAGGGGCAGGGGTTCGCGGCGAGCAGCAGCGAGAACCGGGCCGGGTAGGTGGCCGTGCCACCGACCCTGCGGATGCTGATGCTGCCGCTCTCCAGCGGTTGTCGCAGTGCGTCCAGCGACCCCTTGGCGAACTCAGGCGCTTCGTCCAGGAACAGGATCCCCCGGTGGGCGAGCGAGGCGGCGCCCGGCTTGGCGATCCCGCCGCCGCCTCCGATGAGGGACACCATCGAGGAGCCGTGATGAGGGTCCTGGAAGGGGGGATGGGACAGCAGCGGCACTCCTGCGGGCAGCGCGTCCGCGACCGAGTGGATGGCCGTGACCTCGAGAGCCTCCTCCCTCGACAGCGGCGGCAGGATGCCCGGCACCCGCTGCGCGAGCAGGGTCTTGCCGCACCCGGGCGGTCCGACCATGAGCAGGTTGTGACCGCCCGCGGCGGCCACTTCGCACGCCAGCCTCCCGACGGGCTGACCCAGCACGTCGAGGTAGTCCGGTGCGAGCTCCAGGCTGACGGCGGCTTCAGGCGGTGCAGGTGGCTGCTCGTCCCACGGCTTGCCCCTGAGCAGGTCGAGCAGGCTGCGCAGGCAGGAGACACCGTGGCAGCTCATGCCCCGCACGAGCTCGGCCTCGGCGAGGTTCCGGAGCGGCACGACGACCTCGGAGATCCCCGCCTGCTGCGCCGCGATGACCGAAGGCAGGACGCCGCGGACAGCTCGGACGCTCCCGTCGAGCCCCAGCTCTCCGAGGAGCACCCGGTTCCTCAGCGAGGGCACCGGGACGACACCATCCGCTGCGAGGACCGCAGCCGCCATGGCCAGGTCGAACCCGCTCCCCCGCTTCGGCACCGACGCCGGTGACAGCCCGATGGTGATCCGCCTCGTCGTGGGCCAGGACTCGCCCGAGTTCGAGATCGCCGCCCGCATCCGGTCGCGTGCTTCGTTGAGGGAGGCGTCGGGCAGCCCCGTGATGGAGAGCATGGGCACGCCCTGGGCGAGGTCGGCCTCGACCTTCACCAGCGATCCGTCGATGCCGAGCAGCCCGACCGACAGGCTCGTCGCGAGGGCCATCAGAACGCGTCCCGCAGGTGCACGACCTGCGGCTCAGGCCCGCGGATGACGGCGATCACGTCGAACCGCAGGGCGTGGCCGCCGCGCGGCCGGTTCTGATGCAGCCAGGACAGAGCCAGCCCGTGGATGCGCCGGGCCTTGAGGGGGGTCACCGCTTCAGCGGGCTCGCCGAACGCCACGCTGCTGCGCGTCTTCACCTCGACGAACACGACCCGGCCCTCGCCGAGAGCCACCACGTCCAGCTCCCCCTGCGGGCTGCGCCAGTTGCGGGCGAGCACCTCGTAGCCGCTCGCCTCGAGGTGACGGACCGCCACGTCCTCGCCCCACCTGCCCAACGCCTGCCGGTCCACCACGGCGACCACCTCCCAGGACGAAGGTGGCGCGGCGGAGCCCCTCAGAACGGGGCGGAGGCGGATCTGTGGAGAGCGATGCCCCCTGTGGATCAGCTCCCGGGAAGCTCCAGATCGGGCTTCTCGAGCTTCTCCACGTTGACGTCCTTGAAGGTCAGCACCCGGACCGTCTTCACGAAGCGCGCCGGCCGGTACATGTCCCAGACCCACGCGTCGGTCAGCGTCAGCTCGAACCAGACCTCGCCGTCGGACGTGCGCGGGACGACCTCCACCGCGTTCGCGAGGTAGAAGCGCCGCTCCGTCTCCACGACCCACTCGAACTGGCGCACGATGTCGCGGTACTCGCGATAGAGCTGCAGCTCCATCTCGGTCTCGTACTTCTCAAGGTCCTCCGCGCTCATGACCGACCATCCTGCCCGACGATCGACCCGCGCACGTTGACGTACGAGAACCGGTGCTCCGGACACGGGCCATGGGTGGCGAGGGCCGCCATGTGCTCCGGCGTCGAGTAGCCCTTGTGCTTGGCGAAGTCGTACGCCGGGAACCGGTCGTGCAGCTCGGCCATCATCCGGTCCCGGGTCACCTTGGCGACGACCGAGGCGGCAGCCACGCAGGCGGCCACCCGGTCGCCCTTCCACACGGCAAGCGTCGGGGCGGGCATCCCGGAGATGGGGAAGCCGTCGGTGAGCACGTAGGACGGGCAGGGGTCCAGCCGGCTGACCGCCTGGCGCATCGCCCGGACGTTCATGACGTGCAACCCGATCGTGTCGACCTCCCCCGGCGGGACCACCACCACAGACCAGGCCAGCGCGCGCTTCACGACCTCGTCGTACGCCTTCTCCCGGGCCTTCTCCGTCAACAGCTTGGAGTCGGCAAGGCCCGGGACGAGCCCGCGCCTACCGGCGGGCAGCACGACAGCTGCGACCACGAGCGGTCCGGCGCAGGCACCACGTCCCGCCTCGTCCGCCCCTGCTACGTAAGGGAAGCCGTGGTTCTGCAGGACTCGCTCGAAGGCCCAGAGCCCGTGCTCGGAGCGGACCACCGGCCGCGGCGCTGAGATCATGAGCCGATCACGCGACCCGGTCCAGCAGCTCGACCAGGCACCTGGGGTAGACGCTGTCCGTCGTCGTGCGCAGGTCCTCCCTGCGCCACCAGCGGTGCTCGAGGATGCTGTCGGTCTCGAGCTGCTGGAAGCCCTTCGTGTCGACCTCGTGCTCGACGACGCGCAGCAGGAAGAACGTGTTGCTCTGCACGATCATCCGGCCGCCGAACGAGAAGGGCGAGACCTCCTCGTGCACGGGCTCCCCGAGGTCCGAAGGCACCCGCTGAAGGCCGGTCTCCTCGTACAGCTCGCGCGCGGCAGCCTCCACGAGCGACTCACCACGGTCCACACCACCTCCGACGGTGAACCACCACGTTCCCGCCCCAGGGTTGGCCGGGTCGCCTCCGCGGAACAGCAGGACGCGGTCCAGGCCGTCCAGCAGCAGCACCCGCGCAGCGCGCCGGTTGACGGGGGCAGTGGTCATGACCCGCAGATCGTACGGCTCAGATCCGTCTGCGGCGCCGCCTGAGCGCCACCACAGGAAGGGCGCCGACGCCGCCGAGCACGAGCTGAGACCCCGGGAGCGCCAGGGCCTGCGTGAAGGTCGCGGGCACTCCGAGGACGGCCCAGTGCGGCGCCGGCCAGACCACGACGAACGCCCGACCGACGACCCGGTTGATGGCGATGGTGCCGAGGTGGGCGTCGTCGTAGTGGTAACGGCTGTCCGCCGACGAGCCGCGGTGATCCCCCATGACGAACAACCGACCCGGGGGCACCAGTAGGCCCTGCGCGCCCGGCGGGCACTTGGCGTGGGCCTCGGGGTTGGGCGTCTCGCCGTGGATGCCGGCTGCGCCGCAGAAGTACTTGGCCGGGTCCTGGGCGTCCGAGGCCTCGAACAGGTAGGTCTCGCGGAGCTCCGTGGGGGTGCCGCCCGCGGGAGTCACCACGACCCGACCGCCGGCGCTGCAGCACATCACGCGATCACCCGGCAGCCCGATGACGCGCTTGATGTAGTCCTTGTCGTCTGAGGCCACCCCAAGCCACGTCCCGACCTTGTGAAGCGCCCCGCCGACGGTGCCGCGGGGCTTGTCGGCACCGCCTTCGGCCGCGCCCCAGTCGTCCTTGCCGTTGAACACGACGACCTCACCCCGGTGGATGCCTCGGAAGTCGTACACGAGCTTGTTGACCAGGACGCGGTCACCGACCTGCAGAGTGTTCTGCATGGACTCGGACGGGATCGAGAACGCCTGCAGCAGCAGCGCCTTGATGAGCAGCGCCAGCGCAAGCGCGAGGGCGATCAAGAACGGAAGCTCCCGCCAGCCGCTGCGCCTCTTCGAAGGCAGCGGTCCGACGGGAGCTTCCGGAGTGCTGTTGGCCACGGATGCGCTAACGAGCGCGTCGCAGCGGGCGTTCCTCAGGCAGAGGGAGCAGAGGAGGTCGGGCGCGCGTCGCGCTTCTCCTTGATCTTCGCCTTCTTGCCGCGCAGCTCGCGCAGGTAGTACAGCTTCGCGCGACGGACGTCACCACGGGTGACGACCTTGATGTCCTCGATCACCGGCGTGTGGACCGGGAAGGTGCGCTCGACGCCGACGCCGAAGCTGACCTTGCGGACCGTGAAGGTCTCGCGGACACCGCCGCCGGAACGGCGGATGACGACGCCCTGGAACCGCTGCACACGCGAGCGGGAGCCCTCGACGACGCGCACACCGACGTCGACAGTGTCACCGGGGCGGAACTCCGGGACGTCGCTGCGCAGCGAGGCGTTGTCGAGATCGTCGAGGATGTGCATCGGAACCTTCTTCAAGCGACAGGCGCGCGCAAGTGCGCACCGAGCGACGGGGAGCGCGCAGGATGACCGCGCAACAGCCCTCTATGGTGCCACAGTCCCGTCTCGGGGGTCATCTCGACTGCTCAGAGCAGGTCGGGCCGGTTGTCCCGGGTGCGCTGCAGGCCGTGCTCCTTGCGCCAGGCGGCGATCTTCTTGTGGTCCCCGTTCAGCAGGACCTCAGGCACGTCGAGGCCCTCCCAGCTCGACGGGCGGGTGTACGACGGGGCTTCGAGGTACCCGTAGCTGAAGGAGTCGTCCCGGTGCGACTCGGCGTTGCCCAGGACCCCAGGCAGCAGTCGTGCGACGGCCTCGACGATGACGAGCACGGCGACCTCGCCCCCGGCGAGCACGTAGTCCCCGATCGACACCTCGTCCACGACCATGGTGCGGCGAGAGCGGTCGACGACGCGCTGGTCGATCCCCTCGTACCGGCCGCAGGCGAAGGCCAGCCACGGCTCGGCGCTGAGCTCGTGCGCGAGCTGCTGGGTGAACGGCCTGCCGGCCGGCGTCGGGACGACCAAGCGGGGGTACGGGGCGGGCCCTTCGAGCTTGTCGAGCGTCCGCGCCCAGGGCTCCGGCTTCATGACCATGCCTGGGCCGCCGCCGTAGGGGCTGTCGTCGACCGTCTTGTGCACGTCGTCGGTCTCGTCGCGCAGGTCGTGCACCCGCAGGTCCAGGGTGCCGTTCTCGATCGCCTTCCCCACCAGGGAGAGCCGGAGGGGTGCGAGGTAGTCCGGGAAGATGCTGATGACGTCGATCTGCATCAGGCGAGGTCCAGCAGTCCCTCGGGCGGGTCGACGACGAGGTGTCCGGAGGCGAGGTCGACGGAGGGCACGATGGCCTTCACGAAAGGCACCAGCACCTCGCGCTCGCCGTGCTGCACGACGAGCGTGTCGCCGCCCGGCAGGTGCAGGACGTCGGTGACCTGGCCCAGCTCAGCGCCGTCGGTCAGCTGGGCCGCCAGCCCGATGAGCTGCGTGTCGTAGTACTCGTCCTCCTCCGCGAGAGGAGGCAGGTCAGCGGTGTCGATCTGGAGCATCGTGTCGCGGAGCAGCTCGGCCTGGTTCCGGTCGTGCACGCCCTGGAACGCCACGACGAGGTACTTCCCCTGCATGCGCGAGCTCTCGACCGTCAGCGGACCGGTCTCGGTCGTCAGCACCCGACCCGGGGCGAACCGGTCGTCAGGGTCATCGGTGCGCACCTCGACGGTGACCTCGCCCTTGATCCCCTGGGGGCGGCCGATGCGACCGACAACGATGAGGTCCGGCTCCTTCTTCGAAGGGGCCGGACCTGGGACGTTGCGTCGCTGGCCGGCGACGCGTGCCATCGCTTAGCGGACCTCGTCGGTGTCGACGACGTCGACCCGCACGCCCTTGCCGCCGATAGCGGCAACGACGGTGCGCAGGGCCTTGGCGGT
>JAODNB010000337.1 GCA_025464795.1 Frankiales bacterium | reverse complement strand
GCAGGTTCCCGCGTCCGAACCCGAACTGCAGGGAGGTGGTGCGCAGCGTGCCCTTAGGAAGGGTGTCCGCGACCTTGAGGAAGGCCGTGTTGCACGAGACGGCGAAGGCCGTCGCCAGGCTCATGCGAGCTGGCAGGGGCTCGTCGTTCTTGAAGGCCTTGCCGCCGAACACGACGGTGGCCGGGCACTCGACCGTCGTCGCAGGGGTGTAACCGTGCTGCAGAGCTGCAGCGGCGACGACGACCTTGAACGTGGACCCCGGGGCCTCGCTCCGGAAGGCCGCAGGCAGACCCGCGACCGGACGGTTCACGACGGCCCGGATCTCGCCCGTCGCCGTGTCCACGACGACCATGGCCGAGGGCTGCGACACCCCCGCTAGTGCAGCCTCGGCGGCCTGCTGCATGGGCAGGTCGAGGGTTGTCCTGACGGGCATCGACGGGTGCGGCGGGAACGCCTTGACCGTCGCCTGCACCGCGTTCGCTGCCAGGTCGACGACGTCGACGCTGCCGCCCGAGCTCCCGGTGAGCTGCGCGTCGTAGATGCGCTCGAGCCCGGTCTTGCTCGCGCCGTCGCTCCCCAGGACGTTCGCGGCCAGGTCGGCGTCTGCAGCGCGGATCGGCGTCCCGTGACGATCGACGAGCTGACCCCGCGAGGTGAGGGGCTGGCTCCGGCGCAGCCCCTGCCCGTTGCGCAGACCTGGGTAGACGGTCGAGGAGGTGAACCCGACGCGCCAGCCCGGCCGTCGCTTCACGAGCACGAGCGTGTTGTCCCACTCGACCGGCCCGAGCCCTGCGAGCACCAGGGCGACGTGGAACGGCAGGTGGGTGCCGTCCCCGGCGAGCGAACCGGGAGTGATCGTGGTCTTCGTGACCTGCAGCCGTCGCTCGAGGTTCGCGAACGAGGTCCCGGCGTCGGGGTCCTCAGCGGTGAGCCTTCCCATGTCCGCAAACCGCTTGGCCTGCCAGGCCTGCAGGAAGCTCATGCCGACGGCTTGGGCATCGTGGCGGTCGCGCTTGCGCTGAGCCTCCGCCCGCCGGTCCAGGACCACAACGGTTCCGGCCACCAGGACCGCGACGGCAACGAGGATCCCGAGCCACTTCTTCACCGCCGCATCCCATCGTGACGGCGGAGTCGTGCGCTAGGGAGGTACTTTGGGCTCGCAATGCGACCCGACGGCCTCCGACCTGACATCCAGGCCCTTCGAGCCCTCGCAGTGCTCTCCGTCATCAGCTACCACCTGTGGCCGAGCACGATCACCGGCGGCTACGTCGGCGTCGACGTCTTCTTCGCCATCAGCGGGTTCCTCATCACCTCGCACCTGCTTGCCGAGATCGACAGGACCGGGCGCCTGCGGGTGGGTACGTTCTGGGCCCGGCGCATCAAACGGCTCATGCCGGCGTCGACGCTGCTGCTGCTCACGACCTTGATCGCCGTGGCCACCTTCGTACCGAGGGCGCTGTGGCACCAGTTCCTGCGCGAGATCATGGCGTCGAGCCTCCAGGTCGAGAACTGGCGCCTGGCGCACGACGCGGTGGACTACCTCGCTGCCGACAACAGGCCCTCCCCGGTGCAGCACTTCTGGACGCTGTCCGCGGAGGAGCAGCTGTACGTCGCGCTCCCCCTCCTGCTGCTGCTCGCCCTGGCGCTCACGAGGTCGCGTCGCGGGGTGCTGGCTGCTCTCGTCCTGGCCACCGTCGCCTCGTTCGCCTACTCGGTCCACCTCACGTCGACCAGCCCGGGAACGGCCTACTTCTCGACCTTCACGCGGGCTTGGGAGTTCGGGGCCGGAGGGCTCCTGGCGTACGCCGGAGCCAGACGGAGCAAGGCCGGAGGGGCGGTGTCCTGCCTGGGGTTCCTGGCCGTCCTGGTCGCGTGCCTCGCCTTCGACCAGCACACCGCCGTTCCTGGGTACAGCGTCGCTCTCCCGGTCCTCGGCGCACTGGTAGTCCTCTGGCTCGCGGACGGCACCGGCATCGCTGCCGTGGGCCGCTTCCCGCCCGTCGCCCTGCTCGGGCGGGTGTCCTACGCGGCATACCTGTGGCACTGGCCGCTGATCGTGCTGCTGCCCTACGCCACCGGTCATCGGCTCGACGCGATCGACAAGGTGTCGGTGCTGTTCGCGACCGTGCTCATCGCGTGGGCGTCGACGTCGTGGGTCGAGGACCCGATCCGCTTCCGGCCGAAGCTGCTCGGGTCGCGGCCACCCCGGGTCGTGGCGGCGTTCGGTGCCTCGGCTCTCCTCGTGGTCCTCGGCCTCTCCGGCGTCGCCGACGCCTACCAGACCAGCAAGGACGATGCTCTCAAGCGCCGGACAGCCGCTGTCGTGAAGCAGGCCCCACCGTGCTTCGGGGCCGTGGCGCTGAAGACCACCTGCTCCAACCCCGCCCTCGCCGGGACGCTCGTCCCGGACCCTGCGACGGCACTCGCTGACGACGCCAACCGGGCGGAGTGCTGGGGCGTCCACCAGGACGGCGCACCCAAGGTCTGCACGCTCGGACCGGCCACGGGTTATCGCAAGCACCTGCTGGCCGCCGGCGACTCGCACAACAACGCCCTCATCGGCGTGTACCGAGGCATCGCCGAGCGCAACCACTGGCGTATCGACGTCGCAGGTCGCGGTGGCTGCTACCTGACCACGCTCCCCCAGGTCCAGCTGACCGCCGAGGACGACCACATCTGCACGCGCTGGCGGCACGACGTCACGGTGCTCGCCAGGACCGGTGGCTACGACGCGATCCTCGTCACCCACTCGGCGAAGGACCGACCCGTGCTGCCTCCCAAGGGCGAGTCTGTTGCCCACGCCACGGTCCGCGGCCTGGTCGCGGCCTGGTCGGAGCTGCCCGACGTACCGATCCTCGCGATCGTGGACAACCCGTCGATGGTGGCCGACTACAAGGACTGCGTGACCGCGCACCGATCCGACTGCGCGCGCCCTCGATCACAGGCGCTGGGCGTCCCCGACGGCCAGCGCGAGGCGGCCGCGCAGGTCCCTCGGGTTCGGCTCATCGACCTGAGCGACCTCTACTGCACCCCCGTGAGCTGCTCCCCCGTGATCGGCCACGTGCTCGTCTACCGCGACCCGAGCCATGTCAGCGCCACCTACGCGCAGACCCTCATCCCCTATGCCGATGAGCGGGTGCGCGCGGCTCTCTCGTAGGTTCACCTCATGACTGCTGCTGGCGCCGATCCCGCTGTCGTTGGTCCCTACCTCGCCGAAGCGCTGGGGGACACGGCATGGAAGGACCCGTCCGTCACGCTGATCGCCGGGGGCAAGAGCAACCTGACCTACCGCGTGGACTCCCCCGCCGGTTCGGTGGTCCTGCGCCGTCCGCCGCTCGGGCAGATCCTCCCGACGGCACATGACATGGGCCGCGAGTTCCGGGTCATGTCGGGTCTCGGCAGCACCGCCGTACCCGTCCCGAAGATGCTGCACTTCTGCACCGACCCGGACGTTCTGGGGCAGCCCTTCTACGTCATGGAACGGGTCGAGGGCCACATCGTGACGACCCAGCTGCCTCCTGGCTATGCCGACACCGAAGCGGACCGCGCGACCCTCAGCAACGGCCTCGTCGACGTCCTGGCGACGCTGCACACGGTCGACTACGCCGCAGCAGGGCTCGGGGAGTTCGGTCGCCCGAACGGTTACCTGTCCCGCCAGGTCTCCCGGTGGAGCAAGCAGTGGGACGCGACCCGCGTCGAGGGGATGGAGCAGGTGGACGCCCTCGCCGCGGCGCTGACCGCCAGCATGCCCGCGACCCAGCGCAACACCGTCGTGCACGGCGACTACCGCCTCGACAACACCATGCTGCACCCGACCGAGGTCGGTCGGATCAACGCGGTCCTCGACTGGGAGATGTCGACCCTCGGTGACCCGCTCGCCGACGTGGGCATCCTGCTCGTCTACTGGGCGCAGGCGTCCGACCCGGACCTGCGCAAGCAGGGAGCACCTGTCGGTGCCGTCACCTCACTGCCTGGCTTCCTCACCCGCGACGAGGTCGCGGAGGGCTACGCCTCCCGCAGCGGTCTCGACGTGACCGAGCTCCCTTGGTACGTCGCCTTCGGCTTCTTCAAGCTCGCCGTGGTGTGCGCCGGCATCGCCATGCGCGTGAAGTTCGGAGCGATGCTCGGCGAGGGCTTCGACGGCTACGAGGAGCGGATCCCACCGCTCATCGAGCTGGGGAGCGCGACCCTGTCCGACCGGATGCTCTACTGACAGCTACTCCTGACGACCAGCAGCGGATCTCGCGACCGCACAGGCCCAGACGCAGAGCGGCACCTGCAGCGGTAGCCGCAGGTAGCTGAAGACCCGCGCGCTCACCGTCTTCGCGTCGAGCGCCATCTGGATGTTCGCCGGGAAGACGGCGAGGAACAGCAACAGGGCGGCGAGCGCCCCGCGCCTCCGGGTCGCCGGGTTCGCGACGGCAGCGGCCACCCCGACCTCCGCGATCCCGCTGGCGTAGGTCCATGCGCGTGGCGGACCCGGCAGCACGTGGGGGACGATGGGGTCGTACAGGCCCGGCTTCAGGAAGTGGGTCGCTCCCGCCCCAGCCAGCAGTCCTGCGAGCAGGTACGGGGAGGCCGT
>JAODNB010000307.1 GCA_025464795.1 Frankiales bacterium | reverse complement strand
GGGACGACGCCGAAGGTCACCAGCGCGTCGTCATGCGACTCAGCGACCGCGAACCCGCGCTCGAGGCAGGACACGAAGGCGCCCAGCGGGTCGATGAGGTGATCAGAGGTGAGCACCGCGACGACGGCGTCCGGGTCAGCAGCAGCGATCGTTGCCATCCCCAGAGCAAGAGCAGGCAGGGTGTCGCGGCCCGACGGCTCGATGATGAGCCGGTCCTCGGACAGGCCCTCGACGGACGAGATCGCTGTCCGCAGCTGCTCCCCTGCCCCGAGCCAGACCTCAGGCGCCACGGCCGCCGCGCGAGTGATCGCGATGTCGAGCAGCGACCTGCCGTCGAACAGGGGCACGAGCTGCTTTGGAACAGCCGCGGTCGAGTACGGCCACAGCCGGGTGCCGGAACCTCCGGCCAGGACGAGGGCGTGCCTCATGCAGACTCCTCCAAGAGGTCGGCGGAGCGCGTCGGGGAAGCGCCCTCGCCGACGGAACGGACGCGTGCGGCGACCAGGTAGCGCAGCAGCAGGCCGGCCCCCAGGAGCGCGCGCAGAGGTGCCCACTGCGGGCCGCGGTAGTGCTCGGAGAGGTAGACGTACAGAGCCTTGTGGTGCTCCCGCAGCATCTGCCGGGCAGCTCCCCGGGTCGAGGCGCCCCCGAGGTGCGTGATGACGGCAGCGGGGACGTAGACGTTATTCCACCCGGCCTCGGAAAGGCGCCGGCAGAGGTCCATGTCCTCGAAGTACATGAAGTACTTCGGGTCGAAGCCGCCGACCTGCTCCCAGGCCTCCCGGCGGATCAGCATGAGCGAACCCGACAACCAGCCGGTGGGGGCCTCGAGGGGAGACCCGGCTTCGGCGCGGTAGGAACGGGTCCACGGGTTGGCTGGCCACCACCACCCGAAAAGGGCGTGACCGACGCCACGACCGAGCGAGGGGAAGGCCCGCGCGGACGGGTAGAGCAACCCGTCATGGGTCCGGATGGCCGGACCGAAGCAGCCACCGCTCGGCCATCTGTCCGCCGCGGCGAGGAGCTCGTCGAGGGCGCCCGGCGCCCACTCCACGTCGGGATTCGCCACGACCACGAAGGAGCCGGCGAAGCCGGACGCCGCGAGGTTGGCGGCCTTGCCGTAGCCCAGGTTGCCCCCGGTCTCGATCAGGCGCACCCCGTCAGGGACCGGGGGTGCGCCCTGGGGAGAGGCGTTGTCCGCGACCACCACCTCGTACGGCTGGGAGACCGCAGCGGACAGCGACCGGAGGAAGCCGGGAAGCACGTCGGCGGAGTTCCAGGTGACGACGACCACCCGGACGGGCGCGGGCATCAGCCCGTGAGGGCGCGGGAGTAGCTGGCGAGGTGCGCTTCGGCACTGGCCGCCCAGGTGAACTCGAGCGAGCGCTGGTGGCCTGCCTCGCCGAGCTGGGCGCGGCGGGCTGGGTCGTCCATGAGGGCCGTCAGTGCGATCGCGATCGCCTCCGGATCCGGCTCGGTGTAGGCGACCGCGTCCCCGCCGACCTCGGGCAGGGACAGCCGCTGCGTGGTGAGCACCGGGGCACCGCACGCCATCGCCTCGAGGACCGGCAGGCCGAAGCCCTCACCGTGCGAGGGGTAGGCGACGACGAGCGCTCCGCCGAGGAAGCCGGGCAGGTCGGTGAAGCGCAGGTAGCCGGGACGCAGCACGCGCAGGTTCGCCGGCACCTCGCTGATGGCCGAGTCGATCGTGTCGTCCCACCCCGAGCCCCCGGCGAGCACCAGTGCGGGCGCGTCGTCGCGGTCGGCGCACGCCTTGACCCAGCCGCGAACGAGGCCGGGCACGTTCTTGCGCGGTTCGAGCATCCCGAGGAAGGCGATGTAGGGCTGTCCGGCGAGCCCCAGCCGGGCCTGCACCCGCTGCTTCTCGTCGTCGGCAGGGACGTGGAAGGTCTGCTGGTCGACGCCGTGGTAAGCGACGTCGAGCAGGGTCGCGTCGGCGTCGAGGATGCGGATCAGCTCGTCGCGCGTCGCCTTCGACGGGACCAGGCAGCGCGACGCCCGACGCAGCGCCGTCCGGGTGGCGGAGCGGAAGAAGGTGCCCTTCACTGAGCTGTGCATCTCCGACTCGGTGAAGAAGGTCGCGTCGTGGAGGGTGACGACAACGGGACGGCCGGCACGCAGCGGCATCGTGTAGTGCGGCGAGTGGACGACCTCGGCACCGACCTGCTGAGCCACCAGCGGCAGCCCGGTCTGCTCCCAGGCCAGGCGCGCAGGGCGGTGCGCGATGGCGGCAGGGCCGGGGATGACCCGGGCCTCCGGAGCCATCCGGCTGTAGCGCTCGGCATCCGCGCGCTGAGACGTGATGGCGAGGTCGGCGCCCGCGGCGGCGAGCGCGGAGACCAAGCCGTCGACGTAGCGCCCCACACCCCCGCGGTCAGCAGGAACAGCAGTGGCGTCGACGAGGACGCGAGGTCCAACGTCGGTCACGCGGAAGCTCCTCTTCTCAGGGTCAGTCAGGTCTCACCCTACGCCTGTCGGGGCTCCCCCTCGGGGAGGTCGCCGTAGGCACGCCACAGGCTCGCGGCGGCCGTGTCCCAGCTGAAGTCGGCGGCACGCACCGGCCCCGCGGCGGTGAGTCGCTGACGCAACACGTCGTCCGTCGTGATCTGGCGCAGCCCGTCCACCAGGTCCTCCAACGGAACGGCCAGCGC
>JAODNB010000280.1 GCA_025464795.1 Frankiales bacterium | reverse complement strand
CCCGACGCTGATGTACCTCGCTGCCGCAGGTGTCGGGACGCTCGGGATCGTCGAGTTCGACACCGTCGACGAGAGCAACCTGCAGCGCCAGATCATCCACGGGCAGAGCGACATCGGCCGGAGCAAGGCCGAGAGCGCCCGCGACTCGGTGCTGCAGATCAACCCGTTGATCAACGTCGTCCTGCACGAGACCCGGCTCGACAACGACAACGTGATGGAGATCTTCAGCCAGTACGACCTCATCGTCGACGGCACGGACAACTTCGCGACCCGCTACATGGTCAACGACGCCGCCTTCTTCTTGAAGAAGCCGTACGTCTGGGGGTCGATCTACCGCTTCGACGGCCAGGCCTCGGTCTTCTGGCCGACGGTCGAGGACGTCGTCCCAGGGCTGGAGGCTCCCTGCTACCGCTGCCTCTACCCCGAGCCGCCGCCGCCCGGCATGGTCCCGAGCTGCGCCGAGGGCGGCGTGCTCGGCGTCCTGTGCGCGAGCATCGGCGCCATCCAGACCACCGAGGCGATCAAGCTCCTCACCGGCATCGGCGACCCGCTGGTCGGGTCGCTGATGGTCTACGACGCCCTCGAGATGAGCTACCGCAAGGTCCGGATCCGCAAGGACCCGGAGTGCCCGCTGTGCGGCAAGGAGCCGACGATCACGGGGCTCATCGACTACGAGTCGTTCTGCGGCGTCGTGTCCGAGGAGGCCATGGAGGCCGCCGCCGGCTCCACGATCCTGGCGACCGAGCTGAAGGCGAAGCTCGACGCGGGCGAGGACCTGTTCCTCGTCGACGTCCGTGAGCCCGCTGAGTGGGAGATCGTCAGCATCCCCGGTGCGACTCTCATCCCGAAGGGCGAGTTCCTCAACGGGAACGCCCTGGGCGACCTCCCGCAGGACAAGGAGATCGTCGTGTACTGCAAGACCGGCATCCGCTCCGCGGAGGTGCTCGCGACGCTGAAGGGCGCGGGGCTCGCGAACAGCGTGCACGTCCAGGGCGGCGTCATCGCCTGGGCCAACCAGGTGGACCAGAGCCTGCCTACCTACTAGGTGCTCACCCCGTACGCCCTGTCGGTCCTGGACGTGGTCGCCACCATTCCGGCGGGCAAGGTCATGACGTACGGCGACGTCGCGGAGTACCTCGGATCCGGGTCGGCGCGCACCGTCGGGATGGTGATGGCCCACCACGGCAGCGAGGTCCCGTGGCAACGGGTCGTGCAGGCCAGCGGACGACCGGTCGAGCACCTGCTGGACGAGGCGCTCGAGCTGCTCCGGGCCGAGGGCTGCCCGGTCCGCGGTGAGCGGGTCGTGCTGGCGGAGGCGCGCTGGGACGGCACGTGAACGTCGTACCCCCGTGGTTGGCTCTGGCTCGATGGCCCCGATGACAGCGTCTCCCTACCGCTTGCTGCGGACTGCTCCACCGCCTGCCTCTCGGCTCGTGCCGGACGCCGCCCAGCAAGCTGTGCTCGACCACCGCTCTGGGCCGCTGCTGGTCCTGGCCGGGCCGGGGACGGGCAAGACGACGACCCTGGTCGAGGCCGTCGCCCGGCGGGTCGAGTCCGGGCTCCGGCCGGAGCAGGTCCTCGTGCTGACCTTCAGCCGCAAGGCCGCCGGCGAGCTGAGGGATCGGATCACCGCCCGACTCGGCACGACCACGGCGGGTCCGTCCGCCTGGACGTTCCACGCCTTCTGCTACGCGCTGCTGCGTGAGCACCAGCCTGCCGGCCTCTACACCGATCCGCTCCGGCTCCTGAGCGGACCGGAGCAGGACGTCGCTCTGCGGGACCTGCTCCGCGGCTCCCTCGACGTCGGTCGGGTGTGGCCGCCGACGCTGCGTGCAGCGCTCACGACCCGAGGCCTCGCGGAGGAGGTGCGGGCCCTGCTGTCCCGCGCCCGCGAGGTCGGGCTCGACCCCGACCAGCTCGCCACCCTGGCCGTCCGTGAGGGTCGGGAGGACTGGCAGGCACTGGCCGGCTTCTTCGGGGAGTACCTCGACGTGCTCGACGCCCAAGGGGCTCTCGACTACGCCGAGCTCGTCCACCGGGCGGTGCTGCTCGCTGAGACCCAGGACGTCGGAGCGGTCCTGCGCAGTCGCTTCTCGGCCGTCTTCGTCGACGAGTACCAGGACACCGACCCGGCGCAGGAGCGACTTCTGCAGGCTCTCGCGGGAAACGGCCGGGACCTCGTCGTGGTCGGGGACCCCGACCAGGCGATCTACGCGTTCCGCGGTGCGGAGGTTCGCGGCCTGCTGGAGTTCCCGTCGCGCTTCCCGACGGGTGCGGGTGAGCCAGCCCCTGTGCTGGCCCTCACCACGTGCAGGCGGTCTGGCTCCGCCCTGCTCGACGTCTCGCGCCGGGTGGCTGCGCGCATCCCGGCGCCAGGCCTCAACGTCGACCACCTGCGCGCGCACCGGGACCTGCAGGCCGGCCGGGGGACCCTGGCCGGCACCGTCGAGGCGCACACCCATCCCTCCGTCGGTGCGGAGGCCGATGCGGTCGCCGACCTGCTCCGGCGCGAGCACCTGGAGCGCGGGACGCCGTGGTCGCGAATGGCTGTGCTCGTGCGCTCGGGCGCGCGGTCGGTCCCTCTCCTCCGACGGGTGCTCACCGCTGCCGGCGTGCCGCTCGAGGTCGCGGGTGACGAGGTCCCGCTCGGTCAGGAGCCTGCCGTGGCTCCGCTGCTGCTGGCCCTCCGGATCGCGGCCAGTCCTGAGGCCCTGACGGCGGAAGCCGCGCGGCAGCTGCTGCTGTCGCCGCTCGGTGGCGCGGACCCCGGAGCGCTGCGGCGACTGGGACGCGACCTGCGCGCGCTGGACCGCATCGCCAACTCCCATGATCCCGATGCGCCCTCTCGACTTCCCGCCCCGTCCGCCGAGCTGTTGCGCGAGGCCGTCGCCGACCCGC
>JAODNB010000274.1 GCA_025464795.1 Frankiales bacterium | reverse complement strand
GCCGCCGGCCGGGACGACACGCTGCCGGTGCTCACCGGGGTGCGCATCGAGATCGAGGGCGACCAGCTGACGCTCGCCGCCACCGACCGCTACCGCCTCGCGGTCCGCACGCTGCCGTGGAAGCCCGAGCAGTCCGACCTGTCCACGACGGCGCTGGTGCCTGCCAAGACGCTGGCGGACACCGCCAAGGCGCTCTCGAACGCGCCCGAGGTCCTGCTCGCGCTGTCCTCCGGCAGTGCCGGCGAGGGCATGATCGGCTTCGAGGGGGGCGGGCGGCGAACCACGTCCCGACTGCTCGAAGGCGAGTTCCCGAAGTACCGCTCGCTGCTCCCGAACGAGAGCTCCGCCTTCGCTGAGGTCCCGACGGCGCCGCTGGTCGAGGCCGTGAAGCGCGTGGCCCTGGTGGCTGCCCGCAACGCCCCCGTTCGGCTGGCCTTCTCGGCCGAGGGCGTCGTGCTCGAAGCCGGCGGTCAGGACGATGCGCAGGCCTCCGAGCGGCTCGAGTGCGGCTGGGAGGGCTCCGACCTGGACGAGATGTCCATCGCCTTCAACCCGCAGTACCTGCTCGACGGCCTCGGCGCGGTCGACTCGGACGTCACGACGCTGTCGTTCACGGGCCCGACCCGACCCGCGGTGCTCACCGGCAAGCGGCACGAGGCGGACTACCGCTACCTGCTCATGCCGGTGCGGCTTTCCGGCTGACGTCTCGGGGCATGCTGTTGTCGGCACCGTCGAGCGGTGCCTCCCCTTCGAACTGGAGAACTCCCGTGGCGACGCTCGGCATGATCGGACTCGGCCGCATGGGCGGCAACATGGCGGAGCGCTTGCGCCGTGGTGGTCATACCGTCATCGGCTACGACCGGTCGCCGGACCACCGGGACGTCGACTCGCTCGAGGCGCTCGTCGAGGCACTGCCCTCGCCGAAGGTCGTGTGGGTGATGGTGCCCGCAGGTCAGCCGACGTACGACACCGTCGACGCTCTCGCCAAGCTGCTCTCGCCGGGTGACGTCATCGTCGATGGCGGGAACTCGCGCTACACCGATGACCAGCGGCACGCTGCGGACCTCGAGCCGACGGGCATCGGTTTCGTGGACGCCGGTGTGAGCGGAGGCGTCTGGGGTCTGGAACGCGGTTACGCGCTCATGGTCGGTGGTTCCGACGAGCACGTCGCCACGGTCCAGCCGTTCTTCGACGTGCTCAAGCCGGAGGGCGACTCGGGCTTCGTGCACGCCGGCCCGGTCGGGGCGGGGCACTTCGCGAAGATGGTGCACAACGGCATCGAGTACGGCCTCATGCAGTCCTACGCCGAGGGCTGGGAGCTGATGGAGGCGACGCCGCTCATCACGGACGTCCCGGCCGTCATCGCCAGCTGGCAGCAGGGAACCGTGATCGCCTCCTGGCTGCTGGACCTCATGGTGCTTGCGCTGAAGAGCGACCCGCACCTCGAGGAGCTCAAGGGGTACGCCGAGGACAGCGGCGAGGGGCGCTGGACCATCCAAGCGGCCATCGACCACGCTGTTCCGCTGCCGGCCATCACGGCGTCGCTGTTCGCCCGGTTCGCCTCACGCCAGGACGACAGCCCGTCGATGAAGATGGTCGCCGCGCTGCGCAACCAGTTCGGTGGTCACGCGGTGACGAAGGACTCCACGCAGAAGGGCGCCGACGCCCCAGGCGCCGACGTCGCACCGCCTGCTGTCTGACGCGTTCGTCGCTGTGCATGTCTCCGCGCTCTCGCTGACCGACTTCCGGTCCTGGCCGCAGCTCGACCTCGAGCTGGCGCCAGGACCGACGGCGCTCGTCGGCAGCAACGGGCAGGGCAAGACCAACATCGTCGAGGCGCTGCTGTACGTCGCGACCCTCGGCTCGCACCGCGTCGCGGCGGACGCACCCCTGGTACGACAGGGCGCAGAGCGCGCGATCGTCCGCGTGAAGGTCGAGCGGGACGAGCGGTCGACCTACGTCGAGCTGGAGCTCAACCCGGGCAAGGCCAACCGTGCGCGCATCAACCGCGGCGCCGTGCCGAGAGCACGAGAAGTGCTGGGGTTGTTGAGGACTGTGCTGTTCGCGCCGGAGGACCTCAGCCTCGTGAAGGGAGACCCGGCGGCGCGCCGGGGGTTCCTCGACGACCTGCTGGTCGCCCGTACCCCAAGGCTCGCAGGGGTTCGGTCGGACTACGAGCGGGTGCTGAAGCAGCGGAACGCTCTGCTCAAGACCGCCTTCCTCGCGCGTCGCTCCGGGGGCGGGGACATGAGAACTCTGGACGTGTGGGACGCGCACCTCGCGCAGTCCGGGGCGGAGCTGCTGTCGGCGCGACTGGGGCTCGTCGACGAGCTGCTGCCGCTGGCGGACGTTGCGTACCGCGAGGTGTCGAAAGGGCCTTCTGGGAAACAGAGTGACCTGTCCTTCGTCTATCGGAGCTCGCTGGGCGAGGGGATGCCGGCGTCCCAGGACCGTGAGGTGCTGGCCGCCGCGCTGCTGTCGGAGCTCGCCCGGGTGCGGCAGAACGAGGTCGACCGGGGGGTGTCGCTCGTCGGACCGCACCGCGACGAGCTGCAGCTGAACCTCGGCTCCATGCCGGTCAAGGGCTACGCCTCGCACGGGGAGTCCTGGTCGGTGGCGCTGGCCCTGCGGCTCGCGTCGTACGAGCTGTTGAAGTCCGACGGCGGCGAGCCGGTGCTCGTGCTGGACGACGTGTTCGCCGAGCTCGACACCGGACGTCGCGAGCGGCTCGCATGCCTGGTGCAGAACGCCGAGCAGGTGCTGGTGACGGCCGCTGTCCCTGGTGACGTGCCGGAGCAGCTCGCCGGTGGCCGGGTCGACGTGCACGACGGGGTGGTCACCCATGTCCGATGAGCAGCCTCTGAAGGGCCCCGACCTCGTGCGGGCGGCGCTGGCCGAGGCGAAGGCGGCGGCACGGGCGAAGGGGACAGCGGCCCGCAAGCCGACCCGACGGCTCACCGGGTTGCCGCGCTCTCCCGGCGACGCTCGCGACCCGGTCCTGTTCGGCTCGGCCATCCAACGGCTCATCGCCGAGCGCGGCTGGGAGGACACCACGACGGCCGCGGGTGTCCTGGCCAACTGGGACAAGGTCGTGGGCGCCGAGATCGCGGACCACTGCCGTCCGGTGTCGCTGATCGACGGCGAGCTGGTCCTCGTCGCGGAGTCGACAGCGTGGGCGACGCAGCTGCGGCTGCTCACCAAGACCCTGCTCGCCCGGGTCCGGGACGCGGCGGGTGAGGGGGTCGCGACGAAGGTCGTCGTCCGCGGGCCGGCCCAGCCGGACTGGCGCAAGGGCCCTCGCCGGGTCCAGGGCCGCGGACCGCGCGACACCTACGGCTGACCTCCTGCGCCTCGTAGGGCCGCATCCGGTGGGGGACCACCCGCGAAGGGGGTCAAGGCGCCACGTCGTCCACAGAAGGCCTCCTGGGCGTTTCGGGCTTCGGAACCGACTACACTCCGGAGCAGTAGGCCACCTCTCGACGTTCCTGAGGTGGGTGCGAGCGTGTCCTTCGGGGCCCTTGCTGACGGACGCCCGTTCCGACGGGCAGAGCGGAGCCCTGCGCAGTGGTTGACGACGCCAGCACGCCTGACGAGGCAGAGGTTCCCCAGGAGCCCCCAGCCCACGTCGAGCGGCTGATCGACGACGGTTCCTACGGGGCCTCGTCGATCACCATCCTGGAGGGCTTGGAGGCCGTCCGGAAGCGTCCGGGCATGTACATCGGGTCCACCGGTGAGCGCGGTCTGCACCACCTCGTCCAGGAGATCGTCGACAACGCGGTCGACGAGGCCATGGCCGGCTACTGCGACGACATCCAGGTGACGCTGCTGGCTGACGGCGGCGTGCGCGTCCAGGACAACGGCCGCGGCATCCCCGTCGACATCCACCCGAAGGAAGGCGTGCCCGCGGTCCAGGTCGTCTTCACCACCCTGCACGCCGGCGGCAAGTTCGACTCGCAGTCGTACGCGGTGTCCGGTGGTCTGCACGGCGTCGGCTCGGCTGTGGTCAACGCGCTGTCGACCCGGCTCGAGGTCGAGGTGTGCCGCGACGGCCGGATCTACCGGCAGGCCTTCGAGGCCGCCGTGGCCACCGAGCTGGTCCCGGGGGAGCCCACGGACCGGAACGGCACGACCGTCACGTTCTGGGCCGACCCCACCATCTTCACCGAGACGACCACGTACAGCCGCGAGACGATCCTGCGCCGCCTGCAGGAGATGGCCTTCCTCAACAAGGGCCTGTCGATCACCGTCACGGACGAGCGGGTCGACCTCATCTCCACTGACACAGCGGACGGATCGACCTTCCAGATCGTCTACAAGTACCCCGATGGGCTCGCAGACTTCGTGCGTCACCTCGGTGCTACCCGAACACCAGTTCACGCGAACATCATCGCCTTCGAGGACGAGACGGCGGCCGGCGCGATCGGCCAGGCGATGTCGGTCGAGGTCGCGATGCAGTGGAACGACTCCTACTCCGAGTCGGTCTACACGTTCGCCAACACCATCAACACGCACGAGGGCGGCACGCACGAGGAGGGCTTCCGCTCCGCCCTCACCCGCGTCGTCAACGACTGGGCCCGAGCCAAGGGGCACCTCAAGGAGAAGGAGCCCAACCTCGAGGGCTCCGACATCCGCGAGGGCCTCACCGCGATCATCTCGCTGAAGATCAGCGACCCGCAGTTCGAGGGTCAGACCAAGACCAAGCTCGGCAACTCCGAGGCCAAGGGCTTCGTGCAGAAAGTGGTCGGGGATCGGCTGCGGGACTGGCTCGACCAGCACCCGGCCGACGGCAAGGACGTCATCATGAAGGCGACCCAGGCGGCGCGCGCGCGCCTTGCCGCTCGGGCTGCGCGTGACCTGACCCGCCGCAAGGGCCTGCTGGAGAGCTCCTCGCTGCCGGGCAAGCTCGCCGACTGCCAGAGCACCGACCCCCGCGAGTCGGAGGTCTACGTCGTGGAGGGCGACTCGGCCGGTGGCAGCGCCAAGGGCGGCCGGGACTCGAAGTTCCAGGCGATCCTGCCGATCCGCGGGAAGATCCTGAACGTCGAGAAGGCGCGCATCGACAAGGTCCTGCAGAACAACGAGGTGCAGGCGATGATCACCGCCCTCGGCACCGGCGTGCACGAGGACTTCGACATCGAGAAGCTGCGCTATCACAAGATCGTGCTCATGGCCGACGCCGACGTCGACGGCCAGCACATCCGGACCCTGCTGCTCACCCTGCTGTTCCGCTTCATGCGGCCGCTGGTCGAGGCCGGCTACGTCTACCTGGCGCAGCCGCCGCTCTACAAGATCAAGTGGAACGGCGGGGAGGTGCAGTACGCCTACTCCGACCGCGAGCGCGACGGGCTCATCGAGGCCGGCCAGGCCGCCGGCAAGAAGCTCCCGAAGTCAGGTGAGGCCGTCCAGCGTTTCAAGGGCCTCGGCGAGATGAACGCGGTCGAGCTGCGCGACACGACCATGGACCGCGAGCGGCGCGTGTTGCTGAAGGTCACCGTGGATGACGCCGCCGCCGCCGATGAGCTGTTCAGCACGCTGATGGGGGAGGACGTGGAGTCTCGCCGCTCCTTCATCACTCGTAATGCCAAGGACGTCCGCTTCCTCGACATCTAGTTCCACGTGAAACGGCCACTGCGCCGTTCCACGTGGAACAGAGCAAGAAAGGTCCTCAGTGACTGAGGTTC
>JAODNB010000272.1 GCA_025464795.1 Frankiales bacterium | reverse complement strand
CTGCGCCGCATCATTCACATCTGCGGCTTGACCGAGGCGCTGCACGTAGAGCCCAGCACCTCCGTCGATGCGTTGTTGGCCGCTGACCTGGCTGCTGCGGCACGCATGCCACTGACCCGGGCCGTGCTGGACGCGGCGCTCAAGCTGGTCGTCGTCATGAGCAAGTCCGTGATGCGCGTCGCTGATGGGGTCAGCATCACGCTTCCGCGCGACGGACGGCTGCGCACGGTCGCGGCGAGCAATGACGTGGTCCTGCAGATGGACCATGACCAGTACGACACCGGCCAAGGCCCGTGCCTGGATGCGGCGACTCGGGGCGAGCTGTTCAGCTCCACCGACCTGGGAGCCGAGGTCCGGTGGCCGCGCTTCGTGCCCCGCGCCCGCGCCCGCGGCATCGAAGCCATCATGTCCACGCCGCTGCTGGACGCGAACCGTCCGCTCGGCGCGCTCAACGTCTACAGCCGGGTCCCCGATGCCCTGGCCGCCCACGAGCAGGAGTGGGCCACCCAGTTCGCTCAGGAAGCCTCCGACGTCCTCGTCGCCGCCAACGTCACAGCGACTGCCGCGTCGGTGAAGACGCAGGTAGACGAAGGGCTCCAGTCGCGGGAGATCATCGCCCTGGCACAGGGAGTGATGATGAGCCGCCGCAAGCTGGGTCCCGACGCGGCGTACAACGTCCTGATCGGCATCAGCCGCCGCACCAGCCGGCCGTTGCTCGAGATCTGCTCGGAGGTGGTGAGAGCCACGTCCCCCGTGCGTACCAAGGGGACGGCCGACACCAGCGGCCGACGCGGTGGGTCGTGACGACACCCGCACACGACTCCCTGGACCTGGCCCGGAAAGACGCCGGGCTGACCCAGCACGACCTGTGGGTGCGGTACTTCGCCCTCGGGGGCTCGACACCAGCACTGGACCTGGAAGCCGTGTGCTGCGGCGCGATGATCGCTACCGACCTCGACCACGACCGGATCGCTCACGCCCTCAACGAACGGTTCACGGAGATGGGCCGCAATCACCCCGTCCCCTACTCCGAGGGCTCAGAAGGCCCCGATGACTGAGTCCCAAGCCATGCCGAGTGGCGGGGTCGACAGTCCCGAGCTCACGGGCGAGATCCACCTGCGGGTCGGCGCTCTGGACTACGCCGGGGTGTCTCGCCTTCGCAAGATCCTGAGCGACTGCGCGACCGGACCAGACGTGCACCTGCAGGTAGACCTCAGCCAAGCCGACCCGGTGCATGACATGACGCTGTTCGCCCTGCTCGGGGAGACGGCCGGCCCGTTGCTCGCGGCCGGAGGTGTCACCACAGTCCTCGGCCCCAGTGCCCGACTCACGCACCTGCTGATCGCTATCGGCGTCTCGGTGAGCAGCATCCCCATCCCCTACGTGGCGAGAGGCGCCCACCACCTCAGCGTGGGAGCTGTTGCGGACACTCGCTCCCCACGACCGTCGTGCGTGACCTGCGCATGACCGACACGCGGTGCGTGTTCTGAGCCCCATCCCTGCTCGCGAGAGACGCCATCATGAGCAAGCTTGACCAGCCTGAGATCTCACCGCCAGTCGCCGATCGAGCCCTGTTCGACGAGGCGCTCGCCCGGCAGGTCGCGGCCGAGAAGGAGGTCACGCGTCACGGCGACCGAGTCTCGGCCAGTCGCCGCCGTCTTCCGATGGTCGAGGTTGAGGACTACACCTTCGCCGGCCCCAGCGGCCCCGTGAAGCTGACGGAGCTCTTCGGCGAGCGCTACCTCCTGCTCGTGCAGAACGTGATGTTCAGCCCCGACTGGGACGAGGGCTGCCCGAGCTGCAGCTGGGCGGTCGACAACCTCCCCGCCAACATGGAGCGCCTGACGGGCGAGGGCATCGCCTTCGCCATGATCTCGCAGGCACCGATCGGCAAGCTCGAGAGCTGGCGCGTCAAGCAGGGCTGGGAGCACAGCTGGGTGTCGTCGTACGACACCTCCTACCACGACGACTGGGGATGGACCCAGACCGACGACGACGGGCAGCAGGGCCAGCTGCCCGGCTACTCCTACTACCTGCTCAGGGACGGCACTCCCTACCTGACCTACATGACCACCGCACGCGGCACCGAGGCCATCCTGCCAGTCGCGCACATCATGGACCGCAGCGTCTACGGGCGTCAGCAGGACTGGGAGGACAGCCCGGTGGGTTGGCCGCAAGCACCGACATACGCGTGATGCGGCCGGGGCCCAGGCCTCCGGGCATCGCCTGCCTTGGAGGCGATCTCCATGATCACCGACCTCGACCGATCCGTGCCTGACGACAGGGTGACTACCCCCTAGCCCCGGCGTATCCGCTCGGGGACGTACTCGTTGGGAAAGGTGCGGCCGTCGCCGCACTCCTACCGTCATCCCCCCGCTTGGAGATCGTGTGTCCCGTCGTGTGACCTGCCTCGTGAGCGCTGGCGCGCTGCTGGCCGCCGGCTCGGTGTCCGCCGTCGCCGCCACCCGTCCCGCCGCCGCCCCTGTCCCCGCCTGGTCCTCCTCGCAGAAGCTCGGCCACTGGGCCGGGGGTGAGCCCAGCGTCGCCTTCGACCCCACGGGCAACGGCTCCGTCTACATCGCCGCGCCGCAGAGCATCCCCACGGGGGCGAACCTCGTCCTTGGCGGTGCCGCAACCAAGGGAATCGGGTTCTGGGCCAGCCACGACCACGGCCGCACGTTTCCGTTGAGCAGCGACATCGGCTCGGCAGTCGGTGGTGGCGACAGCGATGTCGACGTCGCCAAGGACCACT
>JAODNB010000224.1 GCA_025464795.1 Frankiales bacterium | reverse complement strand
CCGGCAACGGTCTCCACCACGGGGATGCCGTGCTTCTCGGCGAAGGAGACGACGTCGGCACCTGAGTACCGAGCACCTCCACCGGAGACGAGGAGGGGGCGGGCAGCAGTGCGCAGCAGAGCCGCTGCCTCAGACAGGCTCCGTCGGTCGGGACGCGGACGTGGGACGCGGTGCACCCTCTCCTCGAACAGGGCCTGGGGGAAGTCGAAGGACTTGACCTGGGTGTCCTGCGGGAGAGCAAGGACGACGGGCCCCGCGTCCGCCGGGTCCAGGAGGACGCGGGCCACCTGCGGCAGGGTTGCGAGCAGCTGCTCGGGACGGGTGATGCGGTCGAAGTACCTGCTGACCGCGCGGAACGCGTCGTTGGCCGTGACGAGCGGATCGCCGAAGTGCTCCACCTGCTGCAGAACGGGGTCGGAAGCGCGCCCGGTGAACGTGTCCCCCGGAAGGAGCAGCAACGGGATGCGGTTGGCGTGCGCCACCCCAGCAGCGGTGACCATGTTGAGCGCGCCCGGCCCGACCGAGGACGTCACGACCGCCACCTGCCGTCGATCCGCGGCTCGCGCATAGGCGACGGCGGCCAGAGCCATCCCCTGCTCGTTCTGGCCGCGCCAGGTCGGCATCTGCTCGCGCACCTCCTCGAGCGCCGTGCCGAGCCCGAGGACGTTGCCGTGTCCGAAGATGCCGAAGGCGTGCGGGAAGAGCGGGACGACCGTGCCGTCGAGGAGCTCCGACCTCTGAGCGACCAACCAGCGCACGAGCGCCTGCGCAGTAGTGAGGCTGACGGTGCTCACACCGGACCTGCCACGGAGGTCATCGGGCAGCGAGGGTCAGGCGCCGCTCCGCCCCAGGACTCACGCAACCAGCCGTGCGCCGGGTCGTCGCAGAACGCCATCGACCGAGGACCTGGACCGGCCAGCACGTTGAGGTAGTACATCGGGTAGCCGGGAGCCGCCACGCACGGGCCGTGGTAGCCGTGGGGCACCAGCACCACATCCCCGTCGTGCACGACGATCGTCTCGTCCAGGGCCGCCAGACCCGCCTCCTCGTGCTCCGGCCCGGTGTACGTGCGGTGCAGCCCGAAGCCGTCCGGGCCGCCGGCGATCCGGTAGTAGTAGATCTCCTCGTTCGCGCACTCCGCCGTGCTGTCGTGCTTGTGCGGCGGGTAGCTCGACCAGTTGCCCGGCGGCGTCAGGAGCTCGCAGACCATGAGGCGCTCAGCGCCGTCGAAGACGCCGGGTACCCCGAAGCTCGTCACCTGGCGCGTCGCGGACGCGGCGCCCCGCACCTCGACCGCAGCGTCCGACGCCGCGAGGTACGCAGGTGGCAGACCGGCCTCGCACCGGGCTGAGGGCAGGGCGACCTCCGCTCCGTCTGCACTGAGCAGCTGGAGCACGCAGTCTCGCCCGACGTAGGCCGCGTCCGTGATGTGCGTGAACACAGATGGTCTGCCGTACAAGGGAAATGAGGCCTCGTGCGCGCCCGACACGGCCACCCCGAGTCGGCCCGAGAGCGGGACGACGAAGAGCTCGACCCCGCCGGTCTTCATGGTGATCGGCACGCCGGGCAGCAGGGTCACCACCCGCAAGCCTGCATAGCTCCACCCGGCATCGTCCGGGGTCACGGTCGTCACCCTGCCGAGGTTCAGCCTCACGGGCGCGCCGCCCGCAGGAGGGCGGCTGCGGCACCGACGGCCGCCTCGACGTCGTCATCCGGCGGGTAGAGCAGCGCGCGACCGACGACGAGCCCGCGGACGCTGTCCTGGAGCAAGGCGCTCCCCCAGCTCTTGAGGTCGGCGGCCGAGGAGGGACCGGGGACACCGCCGAGCACGACGCACGGAAGCGTCGTGGCCGCGAACACCGCGCGAGGGTCGTCACAGGCAGGGAGCTTCAACCAGGTGTACGCGCTCGTCGTCCCGAGAGCGCTCGCGACAGTGATCGCACGGACCAGCGACGCGGTGTCCCGCTGCAGGACGAGCGCCCCGTTCGTCCGCCTGTAGGGCAGGGGCTCGACCATCGCGGTGAGCCGATGCTCGGCCAGCGCCGACACGGCCCGGCTGCAGGCCTCGATCGTGCGCGCCGTTCCCGCGTCCTCGTCATCGAGCCGCAGGAGCATCTTGCCGCCATCCAGGCGACATGCCGTGATGCTGTCCGCGTCGTAGCCGGTGAAGCGGTCGTCCATCGTCCAGCTGGCGCCGTCAAGCCCCCCGCGGTTCATGGAGCCGATGACGACCTTCCCCTCGAGGGCACCCAGGAGGAGCAGCTCCTCGATCACGTCCGGCGACCCGAGTACCCCGTCCACGTCTGGGTTGCCGAGCGCTGTGACGAGTCGCGACAGAAGCGACCGTCGGTCTGCCATGGCGAGTGGGCGGCCGCTGGCTGCGAGCGAGCCGCGGGCGGCGTGGTCGGCGGCAACCAGGAACATCGTGCCGCGCTCAGAGATCAGGGACTCAGCGGTCTTGCGCGTTGCGTAGGCCTCGGCGACAGCCTCGGGCCGGGTCGCCCGCAGCCGAAGCAGCTCGCTCCACTGCTCGTCGGAGATGCCGTTCATACGGCGGTTCCGCTCATGACGGCCTCCAGCTCCTGCAGGGTCGGCATCGCATCAGAGCACGCAAGGCGCGACGCGACGATCGCACCCGCCGCGTTGGCGTACGCCCCGATGGTCACGGCGTCCCAGCCAGCGAGCAGCCCGTGGACCAGGGCGGCGCCGAACGCGTCGCCCGCGCCGAGGCCGTTCACCACCTCGATCAGCTGGGGCGCGATGGTGTGAGACGCGTCGGCAGTGGCCACGAGCACCCCCTCCCCGCCCAGCTTCACCACGGCGAGCTGGACACCGGCGGCCAGCAACCGGGTTGCCGCCTCCTCCGGGTCCCGCGTGCCCACGGCGACCTCGACCTCGGCCCGGTTGCCGACGACCGCGGTGACGTACGGAAGCATCGCCTCGTACTCCTTGCGGGCCTCGGACGGCGAGGACCAGAACATGGGCCGCCAGTCGAGGTCCAGGACGGTGTGCTGTCGGCCCGCACGGTGACGCAGCAAAGCGTGCTGCGTGCCTCGTGCCGGCTCTACCGACACCCCCGTGCCGGTGACCCACAGCAGGGGGACGTCCCGCACGAGCTCCCAGGGAACGTCCTCGTCGGTGAGGGTCAGGTCGGGTGCCACCGGCAGCCGGTAGAACAGCAGGGTCGGGTCCTCCGGCGGGTCGAGCTCGCAGAAGACCACGGGGGTGAGCAGGTCCTCAGCCGTGCCGACGTACGAGGTGTCGACGCCGAACCCGGTCAAGGCCGAGCGGACGAAGGTCCCGAACGCGTCAGGTCCCACCTTCGTGAGCACCGCGCTGCGACGCCCAAGCCGTGCTGCCCCCACCGCGACGTTGGTGGCCGTCCCCCCGAGGAACTTCTGGAAGGTCGTGACCTCCGACAGGGGGCCTTGCTGCAAGGGGTACAGGTCTACGCCCACCCGGCCGATGGTGAGCACTTCCGGTGTCACGGACTAGTCCGACGTGGGAAACGCGAAGGAGGCCCCGGACGCAGCCTTGGGCGCCGGCCAGCGCGACGTGACGACCTTCGCACGCGTGTAGAAGCTGACCCCCTCCATGCCGTGCACGTGCTTGTCGCCCACCAGGGAGTCCTTCCACCCACCGAACGAGTAGAACGCCATCGGCACCGGCACCGGCACGTTGATCCCGATCATGCCGACGTCGACGCCTCGCGCGAAGCGGCGCGCCGCCTCCCCGGAGCTCGTGAAGATGGCGGTGCCGTTCCCGTAGGGGTTGCTGTTGATCAGCGCGAGCGCCTCCTCGACGGTCTCGACGCGCACCACCGACAGCACCGGGCCGAAGATCTCCTCCTGGTAGGCGTCCATGTCTGTCGTCACGCCGTCGATGACGGTCGGTCCCACGAAGAAGCCCTCTTCACGACCTGCCACGACCAGGTCACGACCGTCGACGACGACACTTGCGCCCTGCTCCGGGGCTGTGGCGATCAGGTCGACGATCCGCTGCTGCGCGGCCCGCGACACCACGGGACCCATGTCGCTGCTCGCATCACGACCGTCCCCGACCTTCACCGCACCCGCCCGGGTGGAGACGGCGCGTACGACCTCGTCGGCCACGGGACCGACCGCCACGGCGACGCTGATCGCCATGCAGCGCTCGCCGGCCGATCCGAAGGCCGCCGCCGAGAGGTGCTCCGCAGCGAACTCGACATCGGCGTCGGGCAGCACGACCGCGTGGTTCTTCGCACCGCCCAGCGCCTGAACGCGCTTGCCCGCGCGGGTACCGCGCTCGTGGACGTACCTCGCGATGGGAGTGGAGCCGACGAAGCTGACCGCGGCGATGCTCGGGTGGTCCAGCAGGGCGTCGACGGTGACCTTGTCCCCGTTGACCACGCTGAAGACGCCGTCCGGGAGACCGGCCCGCTGCCACAGCTCAGCCACGAGCAGGCTGGCGCTCGGGTCCCGCTCGCTCGGCTTCAGGATGAAGCTGTTGCCGCAAGCGATCGCGACGGGGTGCATCCACATCGGGACCATGACGGGGAAGTTGAAGGGAGTGATACCGGCGACGACCCCGAGCGGCTCGCGGAACGAGTAGGTGTCCACTCCCGCCGAGACCTGGTCGCTGTAGTCGCCCTTGAGCAGCGTCGGGATGCCGCAGGCGAACTCGATGACCTCGAGACCGCGCTGCACCTCGCCGAGCGCGTCCGAGAAGACCTTCCCGTGCTCGGCGACGACGAGGTGAGCCAGCTCTTCCGCGGAAGCGCTGACGAGCTCCCGGAACGCGAACAGCACCTTCGCTCGGCGGCTCACCGAGGTCTCCGACCAGCCGACGAAGGCCTGCTGCGCAGAACGGACGGCGTCAGCGACGTCCTCCGGCTCGGCCAGCAGCAGCTCGGCTGACTGCTGTCCCGTGGCGGGGTTGAACACGGGGGCCACCCTGCTCGACCGGCCCGGGGTGCGCTCTCCTTCGATCCAGTGCTCGATCCTCATGCGCGCAGTCTCGCCTTTCGCCTCCACGAAGTCCAGCATATGTCAGGACAAACTAATGTGTACACAAGGACGCTCAGTTGATCCGGCGATCGCTGTCACCCCAGTACCGCTCCCGCAGGTCGCGCTTGAGCACCTTGCCAGCACCCGACCGGGGCAGCTCCGCGAGGACGTCGAGGCTGTGTGGGCACTTGAAGTCCGCGATCAGCGCCTTGCAGTGAGTGCGCAGCTCCTCGAGGCTCAGCTCGGTGCCTTCCCGAAGGACGACCACGGCATGGACCCGCTCACCCCATCGATCGTCCGGTACGCCGAGCACCGCGACGTCGACGACGGCTGGGTGCCTGGCCACCGCGTCCTCCACCTCGATCGAGTAGACGTTCTCTCCACCCGAGATGATCATGTCCTTCGCGCGATCGACGAGGAACAAGAACCCCTCGTCGTCCAGGTAGCCGAGGTCACGGGACCAGTACCAGCCGTCGATGAGGACCTCGGCTGTGGCCTCCGGCTTGTTCCAGTAGCCCTTCATGACGTTCGGCCCGCGCAGCACCACCTCCCCGACTTCGCCCGTGGCGACGCGGCTGCCGTCCTCGCTCCGCACCTGCACCTCGACACCGACGATCTCCCGACCCGCCGAGCGCAGCCGCGGCGAGTCCACGAGCTCTTCCTCGTGGTCCAGGACCGTCACGAGCGGCGAGGCCTCCGTCATGCCGTAGCCCTGCGCGAACGAGCACCCCATGACGTCGATCGCCTGACGCAGCAGGGCCGTGTTGATCGGTGCGGCACCGTGGAAGACGAGGCGCAGCGACGAGAAGTCCGCGGTCGCGGCAGCGGGGTGGTTCACGACCGCCGAGATCATCGCCGGGACCAGGAGCAGGGAGGTGACCCGGTGCTGAGCGAGGAGGTCGATCGCGGTCGCGGGGTCGAAGGCCGGCAGGAAGGTGTGGCAACCACCGACCCAGGTGACCGCGTAGGTCGATGCCCCGTCGGCGAGGTGGAACATCGGCGCGGCATGGAGGTAGACGTCGCCGCTCGTGTACTCGAGGGCGAGGGCGATGTGCAGGGCGTTGGCCACGAGGTTGCGATGGGTCAGCATCACCCCCTTGGACGCTCCCGTCGTGCCACCGGTGTAGAACAGCCCGGCAAGGTCGTCGTCCTGAGTGGCTACCGGCAGGGCTGCGGTCTCCGCGGAAGCGACCAGGTCGTCGTAGGCGGACGACCCGAGGACCACGCGCTGCACGCAGTCGGCGAGCGCCTCGCCCATGTCGGCGTTGGCCTCGTCGACGATGAGGGTGTGCACCCCCGCGTCCTCGAGGATGTACCGGTGCTCGGGAGCCGCGAGCCGGTTGTTGAGGGGCACCATGACCGCTCCCATACCGGGCAGCGCGAAGTAGCACTCGAGGTAGCGGTGACCGTTGGCCATGAGCACCGCGACCCGGTCCCCTGCCCGCACCCCGTCAGCCTGCAGCGCGCCGGAAAGGCTGCGGCACCGGTGGGCGAACTCTCGGTACGTGTACCGGGTGCCGCCGTCGACCACCGCCGGACGGTCGCCGAACAGGGACTCTGCGCGGCGCAGCGTCTGCCACAGGTTGGTGCTCATGCGTGCTCCTCCAGCCGTCTCGAGACGGCCATCGCGTCGGCTCGGGCGTCAGCGCGAGAAGGGGTGGTTGCCGCCCGTGTAGGTGAAGCAGGAGCATGCGGTCTGGTACTGCTGGCCGCGGTAGGAGCCCGGCACCCCGTGGTTGTCGTTGACGAGGCCGCTGTTGAACGTCGCAGCGGTGGCGAGCCTGGATCCTGCGACGGGCATGGCTCGCAGGAGGTCCGCCCCGCTGAACCCGCGGCCGGCGACGATGGCGTCACGCAGCAAGTACAAGGAGTCGCAGAGCTGCGTCGCTATCAACGCCGCACGCCGGCTGCTGCTGTTGAACGTCTGTCCGCCCTTGGACAGTGCAGAGAAGCATCGCTTCGTCCCCGGCAGCGCCCCTGGGTCGTGGGAGGCGTTGGCGTCGTTGAACGGCTGCCACCCGATGCCGATGCTGCCCACCTGCTGGACTGGAGGAGCCTGCGCCGCGTTCTCCTCCGTCCCGAGCGGCAAGTTGAACGACGTGAAGCCATACCGGGGCCGGTAGTGCTGCTGCTCTGCGGAGTTCTGGAACAAGTACAGCTCCGCCGCCACGGGAGGTAGGTCCAGCACGTGGGTCACCTTCGCGGCCGAGAACTGAAGCACCTCCGACTGGCTCTTCTGGCCCGTACCGGCCGGGTCGTAGTAGAAGTCGGTAGCGACCGTCACGCCGATCTTCTGAAGGCTCGCACGGAAGAGAGCGTCGACGTGTCGACCGGCCGGTGAGTCTTCGAGGAGCAACCCCACTCTGACGGCCGCCTTCCCCGGACCCCCAGCGGTCGTGTCCCAACCCGTGAAGTACTTCTCCCGGTTCAGTGCAGCGACGAACGTCGGCACCAGGATGTCCGTGCTCAGGGAGGCGACCGTGAACAGGTGCGGACCCAGCTTGGCGTAGTCCTTGTCGCTGTACTCGGTGTTGGACAGGCTGAGCAGCGTGGTCTGCTTCTTCTCCAAGCAGGTGTGGAACCCCTCCTGGGCGTCGAGCTGCGGTGCGCCGTTGATGACCGCGACCACCGGCCGGTCCTGGGTGAAGTACGAGCACATCGACTGCGACACCCCGGCCGGGTCGCTGACGAGCGACGCTGTCGACGTGTCGTGGTAGGCGACCACGAGCTTGCGGCCGAACAGGCCGCCGGTCTTGTTGATGTCGGCCACGATGGCGTCCACATCGCCGTGGACGTCACCGTTGCTGAAGTTGGCACCGAGGTTCTTGACCGCGGCGTTGAAGTCGTCAGCCGTAGGGACCCCCACGTAGACGTTCTTCGCGTCCCATCCCGGGCCCGTGGTGGGTAGGGAGCCTTGTGACACGGCTCCCGACGTCGAGCCAGCCGACGTGCCGGAGCCGCCGCTCGTTGCCCCAGTCGTCCCTCCACCTGGCGTGACGCCGCCCGACCCCGTCGACCCGGCACCGCCGGACCCGCCGGAGGTGCCTCCAGGTGTCCCGAGCCCGCCCGTGGTGCTGCCCTGCTGCCCGTCCCCCGTGGTGCCCTGCCCGGACGATCCGCTCCCCTGCAGGCCGTCGTTGCTCCCGCTCTGGAGAGCGGTGCCCTTCACCTGCACGGTGGAGCCGCACGCGGTCGCCAGGCAGAGCAAGCCGGCGACAGCCCC
The DNA here is from genome assembly GCA_025464795.1 of Frankiales bacterium. Lineage (GTDB taxonomy): Bacteria > Actinomycetota > Actinomycetes > Mycobacteriales > SCTD01 > RYN-111. The sequence continues at coordinate 3,493 of JAODNB010000224.1, read as the reverse complement.
GACGCGGGTTCTCGTGCGGATGGAGCGAGTCACGACTCTCCTCTGTGAAACGGACGTTGCACTGAAAGCGCTTTGCAACGGTATGGCCCGCGGGTGGGGCCGGCAAGGGTTTTGGTAAGAATGTCAGGACTTTTAAGAGGCGCACAGCTGCGGCTGTCTCGCAGCGGGCCTCTGGTGGGCAGAGACTCGGGCCGGAGGCGGCGCTCAGCTCACACGGGCACGTGCTCATCGCGGGCTACACGTGCCTCACAGTGAGGGGTCCACCTTGGCCTGGCCCGAGTGCAGTCAGAGAGGCTCGCCCGCGGCGCGGTCCAGCGCCGCCACGCGCGCTCGATCCTCATCGAAGCTGCTGCGCGCACGCAGGAGCAGAACCGATGCTGCAAGCAGGCCCGGCATGGCAGTGAGGAAAGCGAGCTGGAGACCGCGGTCGTCCTCCCCCACCCAGCCGACGATGAGGCCGAACAGGAAAGGAGCTCCTCCTTCCGCGAGGGCCCGCGTCATGGTCCGGACGGCTTCGCTTCGCCCACGGATGCCTGGCGCCAGGACGTCGATCCGGACGGCGTCCAAGATGGGGATCGTTGCCGCGATCGCCGCTGAGCCGAGGGCGAGGAAGGGCAGCGCAACGAGCAGCGAGTCCACGAAGAGCGCAGGTATCCAGGCGACGACCGTCAAGGCGTAGAGCTGCGCGGTGCGAACCAGTCGGTAGGAACCGCGCCCTGCGGCGACCAGTCGATCGCTGTCCCGGCTCCCGGCCACGATGCCGATCCCAGCGCCGAGCCCCAGGGCCACGAGCGCCATGTCAGAGACGACGGTGGTGACGTCGTAGTGGGCGACCGCGAAGACGGTCGCAAAGGCGGCCGCCCCCGACAGGTAGTAGCTTCCGACGGCGGCCGCGGCCATGACGCGGGTGGCTGTCGGAGTGCGCCACAGCTGCAGGCAGACCTGGCGCATCGTGAGCTGCTGCAGGTCCCGGCTTCCACGGCGCGGGGGCTCGGGGTGGCGCCACAACCGGCCCGAGACGAGCAGTGCAGGAAGCGCCAGGGCGAAGAACGCCCATCGCCACGACAGCAACCCCACGGCAAGCGCGCCAACCCCGACGCCGAGGGCACCACCGATCAGCTGCCCGCTGTCAACGATGCCGAGGGCCCGGCTGCGCTGCTGGGGCTCGACGGCGTCTCCCACCAGTGACGGGTATGCCGGCCCGACGGAGGCAAGCACGACAGCCAGGGCCGAGCGGGCTATCAGCAGCCACAGCAGACCCTGAGCGGCGCCGACGAAGAGCATCGCCGCAGACCAGGCGAAGGCGGTGACGGCGAGCAGCTTCAGCCTCGGGAGGTGGTCGACCAGCACACCAGCAACCAGCGCGCTCAGGCCACCGACGATGCCGAAGGCCGCGCCGAGGTAGCCGAGCTCCGTGGTGCTGATCCCGAGGTCGGCTTTCAGAGCCGGCGCGACGGCACCGAGGGCGTTCCGGTCGGCATAGTCGATGACGACGATGACCGTCAGGATCGACACCAGCGACCGGGTGCTCGACCGGGCCGACTCGGACCAGTCGCTTCGCTTGAGTGCCCCCGCTCCGGTAGACACCGGGTACGCCCTCTCTGCACCTCTCATCGCCGCAACATCCCGCCGGCTTCGCCGAGACCTGTCCGTCATCCGGGACTCCATCGCGGCCGGGCCGGCGACGAGCAGCTTACTTGTCGAACGGTAAGTTGGAGAGTAGCATGACAGGCATGACGACGGCGCTTCTCCCTGAGGACACGCGCAGCAGGGTGTTGGGCGTTGCACTGGAGCTGATCGCTGAGAACGGCTTCGCTGCCACCTCGACGCGCGAGGTCTGCGAGCGGATGGGCTTCACCAAGGCCGCCCTCTACTACCACTTCAAGGCCAAGGACGAGCTGCTCGTCGCCTTGGTCGCACCGGTCATGGAGGCCTTGACCGCGCTGACCGACCCTGAGCCGGCAGTCGGCTCGGCGGCGCGGCGAGCCGCCGTCCGTCGTTACGTCGACGTGGTCACGGGGCACGCGGACATCATGCGGGTGCTCTACGACGACCCCTCCGCCCGCAACCACCCAGCCCTCGCAGCGGTTCGTCCCTTGTACGCACGCTTGTTCCGCTTGTTCGCGGGAACGGCTGATGTCGATACGGCTTCGCTCGCTCGCTCTCGCGCGGCGGCCGGAGCGATCCACGCCGCGCTGCTGCGCGGTGGACCGACCGAGGACCCCGAGGTCCTGCGTCACGTCGCCGTGGCCGCTGCCTGCGGCGCGCTAGGCGTCGCGGCCCCCAGATCCAGCTGATACAGGAGCTTGCCATGACCCGTACCTCCGCCGAGAGGCCTGCTGCCGTCGCTGCGTCGGGAATGAGCCACGGCCAGATCCTCGAGTCGATGACCGGCTTGATGCTGAGCATGTTCGTCGCGATGCTGAGCTCGACCGTGGTGAGCAACGCCCTTCCCAGGATCCTCCACGACCTGCACGGCGGTGAGTCCGCCTACACCTGGGTCGTCACCGCCACCCTGCTGGCGACCACGACAGCAACTCCCCTCTGGGGCAAGCTGTCCGACCTCATCAGCAAGAAGCTGCTGATGCAGCTGGCGATCGCCGTCTTCATCACCGGTTCCGTCGTGGCCGGACTGTCCCAGAACATCGGCATGCTGATCGCCTGCCGGGTGGTGCAGGGCGTAGGCGCCGGGGGCATCTTGGCGATGACCCAGGTGATCATGGCCGCAATGGTCTCCCCCAGGGAGCGCGGCCGTTACAGCGGCTACCTCGGCGCTACCTTCGCCGTCGCCACCATTGCCGGGCCTCTCATCGGAGGCGTCATCGTCGACACCTCGTGGCTGGGGTGGCGCTGGTGCTTCTACGTGGGTGTCCCCTTCGCCGCGGCCGCGCTGGTCGTGCTTCAACGCACACTGCACCTGCCGGTCGTCACGCGCGAGCTCAAGGTCGACTACCTCGGTGCCGCACTGATCACCGGCGGGGTCAGCCTGCTGCTCGTCTGGGTGTCGCTCGCGGGACAGAAGTACGACTGGGTCTCCGGCACTACTGCCCTCATGGTCGCCGGCGGCCTCCTCCTGCTGGCCGTCGCTGCCTGGGTCGAGCTGCGGGTCGATGAGCCGATCATCCCTCTCGAGCTCTTCCGGCACCGGACCGTCGGCCTGGCCACCGCAGCCGGGCTGTTCCTCGGGGTGGCCATGTTCGGGGCGACGATCTTCCTCGCCCAGTACTTCCAGATCGCCCGTGGCGAGAGCCCCACGGCCTCCGGCCTCCGCACCATGCCCATGATCCTCGGCCTCGCCGTGGCATCGCTGGTCACTGGCAGGCTCGTCAGCCGCACCGGCTACTGGAAGCGCTACCTCGTCACCGGTTCCATCACAGCGACTGTGGGGTTCTTCTGCCTCGGGACCATCGACGCCCGCACGAGCTTCACGCGGATCGCCGTGTACATGGCCCTGGTCGGCATCGGGCTCGGCATGACCACGCAGAACCTCGTC
>JAODNB010000214.1 GCA_025464795.1 Frankiales bacterium | reverse complement strand
GGGCCGAGCGCCAGCGCCGATCCGACGGACACCTTCGTGGCACCGGACGCGACCTCCCTTCGCTACGACACCCCGGTGTTCACCCGCGACACGACCTTGGCGGGCAACGCGATCGCTCAGCTCTCGGTCGACTTCGACCACCCGGACGGGACCCTGTCGGCCAACCTCGTTGACGTCGCTCCGGACGGCAGCGTGAAGCAGATCGCGGACGCCCAGATCCGGGCGCGCGACCGCGCGGTGAACCCGGCCATGAGCTTCTCCGCCCGGGGACACCTGCTGGACGCCTACCACCCGCTGACGGTCGCGGCCCGGCAGGAGGTGACCGGCGTGGCCTCGTACTCGATGACCTTCAACCCGTTGGCCTACGTGGTGCCGCGAGGTCACAAGGTCCAGCTGCGGGTGGCCTTCACCGACCCGAAGTACGTCCTGCCTGCCCCGCTCCTGGCGAGCATGGCGGGGGAGACCATGCGCGTCGTCCACGGCGGGCGGGACGCCTCACGCCTCACGCTGTCGGTCATCACCGGACGGACCTCCGCTCCCGGCGAGAGCTACGACCGCTAGCCAAAGTTTTTGGCAGGGTCTGACAAAAAAACCTCAACCTCCCTTGTCAGGCCCCGTGACCTGGGCCACACTCCGTTGCAATCATCCACCGGATATGACCTAAGGGTTCTCAGCGGCCCGGGGCACGTGGATCGGTCAGAGGGAGACGCATGCGCGGCACCGGCACGGTCGTTCTCAGGGGGTACTCAGCGTGACCGCTTCCTCTCTCGTCCTGGGCATCCTCGAAGGGCTCCTGATCGGGATGCTCGCGGTGGGCATCGTGCTCGTCTACCGCTCGAGCCGGTTCCTGAACCTCGCCCACGGCCAGCTCGGTGCCCTGTCCGCCATGCTCCTCGGCAAGTTCGTCGTCGACGGCGGCATGCCCTACTGGGTGGCCTTCCCGCTGTGCCTGGTGATCGGCGCCGGTGTCGGTGTCGGCGTCGACCGGTTCCTCGTCCGGCCGCTGCAGCGCCGGACGTCCTCCACCGTCGCCATGCTGCTCTTGAGCGTCGGTGCGAGCCAGATCCTGCTCGCCTTCACCTTCCTCGAGTTCCTCAAGCCGACCGGCGTCAAGATCATCAAGGACGGCTACCCGTTGCCCTTCGACGCCAAGGTCACCGTCGGCGGCGTCGTGCTCGGCAGCCAGTACATCTTCATCGCGATCCTCTGCCCGCTGCTCATCGTCGCGCTCGCTGCGGTCCTCAAGTTCTCGCTGATGGGCAAGATGATCCGCGCGGCCGCGGGCAACCCGGAGTGGGCCCGGACCTGCGGCATCTCGCCGACGCTGACCAGCGCCGTGACCTGGGGCATCGCCGGCATGCTGTCTGCTGTCGGCGCCATCCTGCAGGCGCCCTCGACAGGAGGGTTCGACGCCTCCTCGCTCGGGCCGTCGCAGCTGTTCCTCGCCCTGGGAGCTGCCGCCTTCGGCGCCTTCAGCTCGATCCCCCTGGCCTTGGTCGGCGGGCTCGCGATCGGCATCACCGACCAGCTGACGCTGGGGATCACGGCCAACGCAGGTACCTCGTTCCTGGTCGTCTTCGTGCTCATCCTCGGCGTCATCTTCGCCCGCGGCCGGCTGATCGGCTCGGTGTTCGCCTCCACCGGCAAGCTGGTCGACGACCTGCCGCCGATCCGCGTGCCCGCGATCCTCAAGGACCGCTTCGTCGCCAAGCACGGCCCGGCGTCGTTCGGCGCCGTCGCCCTGCTCATCGGGCTGCTGCTTCCTGCCCTCCCTCCGCTGCGTTCCGAGGGCGACCGGTTCCAGCTGGCGAACGTGCTCATCTTCGCCATCGTCGGCGTCGCCATGACGATGGTGATCGGCTGGGGAGGTCAGCTCAGCCTGGGCCACTTCGCCGTCGTCGGGGTCGGCGCCTACGTGGCGGCTCGCATGTCGGACGCGGGCTTCGGCATCGTTCCGCTCTTCCTCGTCGCGGGCCTCGTCGGGGCGCTCGTCCTCGTCCTCGTCGCCCTTCCTGCCCTTCGCGTTCGGGGCTTCACGCTGGCCGTCACATCGCTCGGCTTCAGCATCGTCGGCTTCCAGTACCTGTTCCGGGTGAAGTGGTTCACCGACTCGGAGTCCTCGGCCCGCGATGTCAGCGCCATCCCCGTGCTGCACAACGTGCTCGACGGCACCTCGCAGCTGTTCGTGTACTTCGTGGCGCTGGCCACCCTCGTGCTGCTCGCCCTGACGGCCTCGCAGCTGCGGCGCTCGGTCCCGGGCCGGATCATGATCGCCGTCCGCGACGATGAGCGCGCGAGTGCCGCCTACGGCATCACGCCCGCGACGGTGAAGCTCGCGACCCTCGCGGTGAGCGGGTTCTTCACAGGCATCGCGGGGGTGCTCTGGGCGGACGCCTGGCGCACGGTGCAGCCCGGGCAGTTCAGCCCCACGATCTCCCTGTCGCTGCTGGCGATCCCGGTCATCGGCGGTCTCGGCTCGGTCTCCGGTGCGATCGCGGCCGCGGTCGCGCTCTACGTGCCCGCGTACTTCATCACGCCCCTGATCCCCCATGGCATCGCCGATGCGATCGGCGGTCAGATCTTCTTCACGCTCATGCTCGCCGGGCTCGGCATCGTGGGGGTCCTCATCGGCCAGCCGACCGGCATGGCGGGCGGCGTCGCCAGGGCCTGGCAGTCCTTCCTCGACCGGCTCGCGCTGCAGCTGACGCAGCTCGAGGCTGTGACGGTCGACGGTTCCGTCCCCGCTCTGCAGGTCGATGCTGCCGAGATCAGCTTCGGGGGAGTGCGGGCGCTGCAGGGAGCCAGCATCACGGTGAACGCAGGGGAGATCATCGGCCTCATCGGTGCGAACGGGGCCGGCAAGAGCACCCTGATCAACGTCGTGTCCGGTGTCCTCACCCCAGACCAGGGCGGAGTGCACCTCGCCGGTCAGGACATCACGCACAGCCCGTCGGAAGTGCGTGCAGCGCTCGGGCTCGGGCGCACGTTCCAGTCAGCGCAGCTGTTCCCGGGACTGACGGTTCGCGAGACCATGCAGTCGGTCATCGGCGCCCAGCGCAAGGTGGGCATGCTCTCCGCGATGATCCGGGCGCCGTGGGCCGTGCGCGCTCAGCGCGACATCGCGGCCGAGGCCGAGGTGGTCCTCGAGCGCATGGGCCTGCTGGAGTACGCCGACAGCCTTGCCGGCGAGCTCTCCACGGGAACGAGGCGCATCTGCGCGCTCGCCACCCAGGTCGCCGCGAAGCCCAAGGTGCTGCTGCTCGATGAGCCCACCGCCGGGGTCGCCCAGCGAGAGACCGAGGCCTTCGGTCCGCTCCTGCGGAGGATCCGTGACGAGCTCGACTGCGCCATCGTGATCGTGGAGCACGACATGCCCTTGCTGATGGGGCTGTGCGACCGCGTCTACGCGATGGAGCAGGGCGCGGTGATCGCGGAGGGAACTCCCGAGCAGGTCCGCGACGACCCGCGGGTCGTGGCCAGCTACCTCGGCACCGACGAGGTCGCGATCGCCCGCTCCGGCTCGGTCATGAAGCCGGCCCCGCGCAAGCGACCACCAGCATCTCGGCCGCGCACCCGCGTCGTCGCTGACGTGAAGGCACCCGTATGACCGCCCCGGCGATCGCCACTGACGTGCTCGTCTCGATGCGCGACATCGAGTTCTCCTACGGGCAGCTCCAGGTGCTGTTCGGCGTCTCCGTCGACGTCAGGCAGGGCGAGGCGCTGGCCCTCCTCGGCACCAACGGCGCAGGCAAGTCCACCTTGCTGAAGGTCCTCTGCGGTCTGGCGCAGGCCTCCGCAGGATCAGTGCACCTGCGCGACGAGGACATCACCCGAGCAGCCGCGGAAGGCCTTCCTGGTAAGGGGCTGGTCCTCATCTCCGGTGGCCGGAGCGTCTTCCCGGACATGACGGTGGCCGAGAACCTCGAGATGCAGGCCTTCACGGTCCGCAAGCGCAAGGCCTGGGTGAAGGAGCGCACGAACTACGTGCTGACCCTGTTCCCGCGGCTGGGGGAGCGCATGGGGCAGGCAGCCGGTGTCCTGTCGGGTGGTGAGCAGCAGCAGCTGGCGCTGGCCAAGGCGCTGCTCCTCGAGCCCGACGTGCTGTGCATCGACGAGCTGTCGCTGGGCCTGGCACCGATCGTGGTCCAGGGCCTGATCGAGATGGTCCGGGAGGTGCACCGCAGCGGTGTCACGGTGGTGCTCGTCGAGCAGAGCCTGAACATCGCCGCCTCTCTCTGCGAGCGCGCTGTCTTCATGGAGAAGGGCCAAGTGCGGTTCGAGGGGCCGACGCGCGAGCTGCTCGAGAACGACGACATCGCCCGCGCTGTGTTCCTCGGTAAGGCCTGACCGCCGAGCTCGGTGGTCTTTCTGCTCGTCCTTCGTGGTGAGAGGTGTGCCCTGTTGTGAGTCCTTTCCTCCAGTTTCGTGCCTGGTTGCGTTCCGGTCCCGTCGGGGAGCGGGTCCTGACGGGTGTAGCCGGTGTCGTCCTGCTGTCCCTCATCGTGTGGGCCAGTGCCCCCTTCTCCGAGGGGAGCTCAGCAGGCTCGGACTCCGAGGCGCTCAGCGAAGGACCAGCCTCGTCGGCGGCCGCTGCGGCACCCGGTGGGCAGGCGGCGGGCCCTTCCGCCGGTGCTCCGGCGGCCGGCACGGGCGGTGGCAGGTCGGGCACCACGACCGCGACCGGAGCTCTCGTGCCGGGCACGACGGGAGCTGGGACGACCGGTGGCTCGACAGGGGGCGTCGGGAGCACCGGCGCGACGACCGGTCGGACGACGGGCACGTCAGGCAAGGCGTGCGGTGCACCGGGGGCAACCGATCAGGGCGTCACGGCGACGACCATCAGCGTCGGCGTGATCATCGTCGACCTCGGTGCCGCCAGCAACCTGATCGCCGTGCCCAGTGCGAGCGACCAGAAGAAGGCCTGGAACGCCTCGGTCGCCCAGCTGAACAAGAACGGCGGCGTGCTGTGTCGCAAGGTCGTCGTGAAGTTCTACACCGACGGGGTCTTCGACACGAGCCAAGAGCACTCCGCGTGCCTGCAGATGGTGGCGGACAAGGTGTTCGCGGTCTTCAACAACCTGTTCAACACCACCGAGCAGACCTGCATCGCCAAGAACCACATCCCCAACATCTGGTACACGCCGCCGCACACGCCTGACGTCAAGAAGTACTCGCCGTACATCCTGAGCTGGCAGCCTGACTTCGACCAGCTCATCCACGAGTACGTCTTCGGCGCCAAGGCTCAGGGCTACTTCAACGGCATGAAGAAGCTCGGGATCATCAAGCAGAGCTGCTATCCCGACGAGATCATCGCCCTGCAGCACGAGCTGACCGCCGCGGGCATCGACATGTCCAAGGCCGACGTCTACGACGAGGGGTGCTCGCAGTCGCCCAACAACCCGCAGACCGACACGTCCGCAGCGCTGGAGTTCCAGCGCAACGGCGTCACGCACATCCTCAACGTCGCCTACGCCAACGACGCCAGCTTCTCCATGGCAGCCGACCAGCAGAAGTACTACCCGAAGTTCGCCCACATGGAGGACGCCTCAGCCACGGCCATCGAGACGGGGACGGCGAAGCCCGGCAAGAGCTTCGACAACACGCTGCTGATCTCGTCCATCCAGACCGGCGCGGCCCACACACCCGGCTACAGGTTCAACGCACCCACGGTCGCCTGCACCAAGCTGCTGGCCAGCGCAGGACTGCCCTCGGCGTACTCCGCAGGGGTCGCCGCGCTGTTCGGGATCTCCTGCATCGACACCCTGCTGTTCAAGCAGATGGCGGAGCACGCACCGTCGCTCCGTCGGGACCAGCTCGCCCTCGGCCTGACTCGCGTCGGTCCGCTCGAGCTCGCCTACCCGGGTGGACCCCTGAACGTCACCAACCGGATGGTGCCGACGGGCGGTCAGCTCGCTCGCGCGGGCCGCTGGCGCACGTCCTGCGAGTGCTGGGTCCTCACCGATGTCCGGTTCCGGGCGTACTAGGACATGACCCCCTTCCTGCACGTCCGGTCCTGGCTGAGGTCCGGACCCCTCGGCGAGCGCTCGCTCGTGCTGGTCGTGGCGGTTGTTCTCGTGTCCCTGCTCGCCTGGGCGGGCTATCCCTACGGAGGCGGCGGAACGTCCACGTTGGCGTCTGAGGCAGCAGCTCCCGCACAAGCGTCCGCGGGCGGGACGGCAGGTGCCCCGACAACGGGAACGCCCAGACCTCCGGGTCGGGGTTCGAGCCAGTCGGGTGCTCCGTCGGGCCTCACCGCTGGTGGCGGTCGGGGCACCGGGACCGGCACGGGTTCGGCGTCGTCCACCGGCGCCACCAGCCGGACAGGTGCGGGCGTGCTCGTGGCGCAGCCATCCAGCGCGTGCGGCGCACTGACCGCGACAGACCAGGGCGTCACGCCGAGCACGATCACCGTCGGCATCGTCCTCGTGGATCTCGCGGCGGCGAACAGCCTGCTCAGCATCCCCTCGGCCAGCAACCAGAAGAAGGCGTACGAGGCCATCCTGGGCGACCTGAACCGCAAGGGCGGGATCCGGTGCCGCAAGGTGGTCGGCAAGTACTACACGCCCAACCCGCTCAGCGCTGATGCAGAGCACTCCGCCTGCCTGTCGATGGCCCAGGACAAGGTCTTCGCGGTCTTCAACAACCTCGTGAGCAACACCGAGCAGACCTGCATCGCGAAGGCCAAGATCCCGAACTTCTGGTACACCCCACCGCACCTCGGGGACGTGCGGAAGTACTCGCCCTACATCATCAGCTCCAACCCGGACTTCGACCGGCTGATCCACCAGTACGTCTTCGCCTCGAAGAGCCTCGGCTTCTTCACGGGCATGAAGAAGCTGGGGCTGCTCGTCGGCACCTGCTTCCCCGACGAGCAGCCCGCCGTCGAGCGCGAGCTCCGGGCTGTCGGCATCGACCCCAGCAAGGCCTCGGTCTTCAACTACGGCTGTGAGAGCCTGCCGAGCCCCACGCAGGAGCAGAACGTCGCCCTGCAGCTCAAGGCCGCCGGGGTCACCCACGTCGTCAACGTCGCCTACGCCCACGACAGCAACCTGTCCCAGGCCGGGGACCAGCAGGACTTCCACCCGAAGTACACGCACATGGACGATGCGTCCCCGGCGGCCATCGAGAGCGCCAGCCAGCCACCCGGGGACAGCTTCGACAACACCCTGCTCATCACCACGACGCAGGAAGGGGCAGCCCACACCCCTGGGTACAAGCACACGCCCGCGACGGTCGCCTGCACGAAGCTGCTCGCGAGCGCGGGTCTGCCCTCCCCCTACTCGCCAGGGCTGAACGCGCTCTACGGCGTGGCGTGCAACAACGCGGCCATGCTCAAGGCCGCCGCCGAGGCCGCGCCTTCCCTGACCCGTCTGAACCTGTCGACCGGCCTCGTCCGTGCCGGCAGGTTGGACCTCTCGTTCCCGGCCAGCCCCTTCCACCTGACCGACGCTCGCCGCCCGACGGGCGGCGACGTCTGGCGCCCGGGCGTCTGGAAGACCTCCTGTGAGTGCTGGCAGGTCACCAACCTCACCTTCCGCTCCACCTACTGAACCGCAACCGAGGAGAAGCATGACGATCGAAGCAACGCAGTCCGTACGGGTGCCGTTCGGAGAGCTCGACACCGCGTCCTACACCCCGACCGAGACGGGCTTCGGTGCTCCCTGGATCGACGTCGACGAGTGGCGCGAAGCACCGTCGCCGCACCGACACGTCCACGGCGGGTTCACGGGCACTGACACCAAGTTCACGGTGTACTTCCCGCCGGAGGACGTCTGGAAGGGCCGGCTGTTCGCCCCGCTCGAGGGAGCGCACGGCGGTCATGACGACTCCTTCGGCGGCATGATGGGCGAGCTGCTCGGTGGCCTCGCCATGACGGTTCGCCTCGGCGGCTACATGCTCGACACGAACCAGGGCCACATCGGTGACGACGTCGACCCCGCGTTCGGGGAGGACAACACCGTGTACGGCTTCCGCGCCACCAACGAGTGCGCGCGCTTCTCCAAGCACCTCGCTGCTCAGGTCTACGGCAAGGCCCCCGACCACTCCTACGTCTGGGGTGGCAGCGGCGGTGGTCGTCGTTCGCCCGGCGCGCTCGAGTGGGGCTCCGACGTGTGGGACGGCGCGATGCCGTTCATGGGCGGCGGCAACGTCGTGGAGCACGGAGACACCCGTCGCGTCACCGGTGCGCAGTCCTTCTCGTTCGCGTCGATGTTCAACGTGCAGCGCTTGCTCGGCGACAAGATCGCCGACCTCGTCGACGCCACGTCTGCCGGCGGCAGCGGCGATCCGTTCGCGGGACTCGACACCCACCAGCGCGAGGAGCTGGCGAACCTCTACCGCCTCGGCTACCCGCGGGGCGACGAGTTCATGATCTCTCAGCCCATGGGCCAGATCTGGCTCTGGTGCTCGATGGCGGACGACCTGCAGGCCAAGGACGCGAGCTACTTCGAGTCGTTCTGGAGCAAGCCCGGCTACGTCGGCCACGACGCCCCCCAGCACGTGCTGCCCGACCTGATCGACGTCGAGGCGACCGTGGTCCGCACCCTGAGCCCGCGCGACTTCATCGAGGACGGCGACCAGTTCGTCGGCAGCAAGTGGGACCTCATGAAGGCGACGGCCATGATGATGGCCGGCTCGCAGGGCATGGACATGCCGATCTGCGTGGAGCTCTCCGGGGTCGAGGGTGGCTACCGCCTCGGCGCCGGTCTGAAGGTGCTCACGGGTGCGGCCGCGGGCCGCCAGCTCTACACGATGAAGAACGTCGACGGCGTCTTCCAGTGCGACGGTGTGGCCGAGGCCAACCTCGAGCGCTTCAGGGGCGTGCAGCCCGGTGACAAGGTCCACGTCGACAACCGCGCGTTCCTGGCGTTCTGCTACTACTACCGGCACCACGCGATGGAGGACGTGCAGTTCGACTTCCTCCGCCTCGACGGCGTGCCGATCTACCCGCAGCACGACGCGCCCGACCAGTCGCCGCTCATGGGCGTGCCGTACAGCGGCCAGTACTCGGGCAAGCTGCTCTGGATCCACCACACGCACGACGCGTCGTTGTGGCCGCCGCAGGGCCTGGTCTACCGCGACGCCGTCACCCGCTCGCAGGGCGAGGAGGGCCTGCGGGACCGCTTCGCCCTGCAGTGGAGCGAGAACGCGGAGCACGTACCGCCGTTCATCCTGCCGAGCGACCCGGCACGCGCGACCGGTACCTGGCTGATCGACTACCGGCCGCTGATCGAGCAGGGCCTGGTCGACCTGACGCGTTGGTGCGAGGAGGGCATCAAGCCTCCGGAGACGGTCTTCGACTTCGTCGACGGCAAGATCTCGCTGCCTGCCACGGCGGCGGAGCGCAAGGGCATCCAGCCGGTGCTGCACGTGACGGCCAACGGCGCCCCCCGTGCGGACGTCAGCGTCGGGACGGAGGTCACGCTGGTCGCCAAGGCGGAGGTGCCCCCGGGGACCGGCACCATCACCCGCGTCGCGTGGGACCTGGACGGCACCGGCTTCTTCGCTCACGTGCTGGACGTCGACGGCACCCAGGAGCAGGTCGAGCTCTCGACGACGCACGTCTTCGACAAGGCGGGCACCTTCTACGTCAGCTGCCTCGTCACGTCCCGCACGGACGGCGACGTCAACGCGGTGGAGCGCCAGCTGCCGAACCTCGCGCAGGTTCGGGTCGTCGTCGGGTGACCACGGTCGACACCCGGGCCTCCGAGCTGGAGTCGGCGTCCTACGTCGTCACCGACCCGTTCTTCGGCGCGCCCTACATCGATCTCGACGAGGAGCGGGAGCGCCCCTCACCGCACCGCTTCGTCCACGGTGGCTTCGAAGGCACCGACACGAGGTTCGCGTTCTACTTCGTGCCTGCTGCTTCGTACAAGGGCCGGATGTTCCAGCCGCTGGAAGGCGGCCACGGAGGCAACGAGGTCACGTTCGGCGGCGGCATGCTGGGCGAGATGTTCCAGCGCATCAAGCTGAGCGAGGACCTCGGCGGCTACATGGTCGAGTCCAACCAGGGCCACATCGGGGACGACTTCGACGCCAAGGCCGGACCCGACCCGTCTCTGTACGGGCACCGTGGCAGCGCCGAGTCGGCCCGCTTCTCCAAGCACGTGGCGGAGCAGGTGTACGGGTCCGCGCCCGCTTACTCCTACGTGTGGGGCGGGAGCGGGGGAGGGCGCAGATCACCGCTCTGCCTGGAGAACGCTCCGGGTGTCTGGCAGGGCGCGATGCCGATGACCAGCGGCGGCGAGATCGCCGAGCCGGGCAACAACGCGTGTGTGCGCACGGGCGGCATCACCGGGTTCGGGCAGATGTTCAACGTGCAGCGGTTGCTGAAGGACAAGCTGCTCGACGTCGTCGACGCCATGGCGCCCGGTGGGAGCGGTGACCCGTTCGCAGGTCTGGACACCCACCAGCGCGAGCAGCTGGCGCTGCTCTACCGGCTCGGCTACCCCGCCGGCAACGAGAGCATGATCGCCGAGCCGATGGGGCAGATGTGGCTCTGGACGGCGATGGCACAGACCCTCATCGAGGAGGGTCCGGACTACTTCGCCGACTTCTGGACCACCCCCGGCTACGTGGGGCACGACGAGCCGCAGCACGTCGAGAAGGACGTCCTGAACCAGGTCGTCACGGTCTCTCGGGTGCTGTCGGCACGTGACCTGAACACCGACCCGGCGTTCGCCGGGATCGAGTTCCAGACGATGCGGATCCTCGCCTCGATGATGGGCACGTCCGACGTCTCCTACGACATGCCTTACGCGGTCGTGCTGGAAGGCCTCGGCGACGGGTACCGGACCGGGACGGGCGTGAAGGTCCTCAGCGGTGAGGCCGCCGGACGCCAGCTCTACGCCACGGGCGTCGTCGGCGACGTGTTCGCCTGCGACGGCAGGGGCGAGGCCAACCTCAAGCGCTTCAGCGGCGTGCAGGTCGGCGACCAGGTGCACGTGGACAACCGCGACTTCCTCGCGTTCTGCTACATCGCCCGCCACCACCTCCTGGACGACCCGTCCTGCGACTCGTTGCGCCTCGACGGGCAGCCGATCTACCCGGCCCACGAGGCTCCGCTCATGTCGCCTCTGATGGGTGCCTGCTACTCGGGTGCCTACGAGGGCAAGCTGCTCTGGCAGCACCACACCCATGACTCCTCCGTGTGGCCCCTGAACGGGCTGACCTACCACCGCGCGGTCCTCGGTGCCCAAGGCCCCGAGGGCCTCGCGGAGAACTACCGGCTGCGCTGGATCCAGAACGCCGAGCACGGTCCTGCGGCCATGGTCCCACCGGAGCCGAACCGGGCCAGCAACACGCGTCTCATCGACGTCAAGGGGATGCACGAGCAGTCACTGCGCGACCTGGTGCTCTGGGTGGAGCAGGGCATCGAACCCGCGGGGTCGACGTGGAGCGACGTCGACGGTCAGATCGTGCTGCCCGACTCAGCGAAGGAGCGCGGCGGCATCCAGCCGGTCGTGGTCGTACGCGCGAACGGCGGAGCCCGGACGGACGTCACCCCGGGTTCGAAGGTCGAGCTCACCGTGCATGCGGAGGTGCCGCCGGACTCCGGGTCGGTCATCTCCGTCGAGTGGGACTTCGACGGCACCGGCACCTTCCCGTTCCGGCACGAGGTCAACGGGACGCAGTCGGAGGTCCGGCTGTCGACCACCCACACGTATGACACCGCGGGCACGTTCTACGCCAGTGCTCGCGTCCAGTCCCACCGGCACGGAGACCTCACGGCCACCGACTGCCGCATCGAGAACCTCGCACAGGCCCGCATCGTCGTCACCTCCAGAGGAGAGCAATGAGCATCGAGACACCCGACCGGGTCGCCACCGACCTGGACCTCACCGGCTACACCGTCACCGACTCCGCCTTCGGTGCACCGTGGATCGACATCGACGAGTGGCGGGAGGCGCCTTCCCCGCACCGCCACGTCCACGGTGGATTCACCGGCACGAACACCCGCTTCACCTTCTACTTCGTTCCCGCTGAGGACTACCAGGGACGGATGCTCTCGCCGCTGGAGGGCGCGCACGGCGGCCACGAGGACTCGTTCGGCGGGATGATGGGTGAGATCATCGGCGGTCTGCGGATGTCAGCCCGACTCGGTGCCTTCATGATGGAGTCCAACCAGGGCCACATCGGCGACGACCTCGACCCGACCTTCGGACCGGACAACACGATCTACGGGGCCAGGGCCAACAGCGAGACGGGTCGGCTCGGGAAGTTCCTCGCCGCGCAGGTCTACGGCGAGTCCCCGCACCACTGCTACGTGTGGGGCGGCAGCGGCGGCGGCCGCCGCTCTCCGGGCAACCTCGAGCACGGCGGTGACATCTGGGACGGCGCGCTGCCGTTCATGGGCGGTGGCAACATCGTCGAGCACGGCGACACGTCGCTGGTGAAGAGCTCGCAGCCCTTCGCCTTCGCGGCCATGTTCAACGTCCAGCGGCTGCTGAAGGACAAGATCCACGAGGTCACGGACGCGGTCGCGCCCGGTGGCAGCGGTGACCCGTACGCCGGCCTGACCACGCACCAGCGCGAGGAGCTCGCGAACCTCTACAAGCTCGGCTACCCGCGCGGCGACGAGTTCATGATCGGCCAGCCGATGGGTCAGATCTGGCTGTGGTCGTCGATGGCCGACGACTACCAGGTCCAGGACCCGACGTACTTCGAGGACTTCTGGACTCAGCCCGGCCACATCGGCTTCGACGCGCCGCAGCACGTGCTGGATGACCTCATCGACGTCGAGGCGACCGTCAAGCGCACGATCTCGGCGCGCGACTTCATCGAGTCTCCCGAGGAGTTCAGCGACCCCAAGTGGGAGCTGCTCAAGACCATGGTGACGCTGATGGCCGGAGGCGAGGGCGGCATGGACCTCCCGGTGGCCGTCGAGGTCGAGGGCCTCGACGGCGGGTGGCGGCTGGGCACGGGCATCAAGGTGCTCACCGGCGAGGCAGCCGGTCGCCAGCTCTACGCCGTTCAGGTCGTCGACGACACCATGCAGGGCGACGGCGTGGGCGAGGCGAACCTGCTGCGCTTCACCGGCGTCAAGCCGGGCGACAAGGTGCACGTGTCCAACCGCGCGTTCCTCGCGTTCTGCTACTACTACCGGCACCACGTGACCGACGACGTCCAGTTCGACTTCCTGAAGCTGGACGGCGTGCCGATCTACCCGCAGCACGTCATCCCGACGCAGTCGCCGCTGATGGGCATCCCGTACAGCGGTCAGTACTCAGGCAAGCTGCTCTGGGTGCACCACACCCATGACGCTTCGCTGTGGCCGCCGCAGGGCCTCGTGTACGGAGAGGCGGTGCGGCGTTCCCAGGGAGACCAGGGGCTGGCGGACAACTACTGCCTGCGCTGGTCGGAGAACGCTGAGCACATCCCGCCGTTCCTGTGCCCCTCGGACCCGGGGCGCGCGTCCAGCACCTGGTTGATCGACTACATGCCGATCATCGAGCAGAGCCTGGCCGACCTGATCACCTGGGTCGAGGACGGGGTGAAGCCCGTCGGCACGACCTACGACTACGTCGACGGCAAGGTGGTCCTCCCCCCGTCCGCAGCAGAGCGCGGCGGCATCCAGCCCGTCATCGAGGTGTCTGTCGACGGCGGTCAGCGGGCAGAGGTCACCGTGGGCACGCCCGTCACCGTCACCGTGCACGCGGAGGTACCACCCGGAGCCGGGACCCTGACCAGCTTGGCGTGGGACATCGACGGCACCGGCGCCTTCCCGGTCTCGGAAGCCCTCGACGGCACGCAGGCGTCCCTGACTGCGACTCACACCCAGGTGTACGACAAGCCGGGAACGTACTTCGTCACCGCCAGGGTCACCTCGCGCCGCGACGGTGACGTGACGGCGCTCGACAAGCAGCTCCCGAACCTCGCGCAGGTCCGCGTCGTCGTGAGCTGATCCACGGGACCGGCGCAGCTCAGACCGTCAGGGTCTGACTGCGCCGGTTGCTGTGGATCGCGACGCTCGGCCTGCAAGGATGTCCCGCGTGGAGGAGGCGGAGGTCGAGACCGGCTGGGACCGGCGGCGGCGACGCGTGGCGTTGCACCTCGAGGGCGTCGCTCTCGAGCTGTTCGCCGACCGGGGATACCGCAACGTGACGGTCGTCGAGGTGGCGGAGGCCGCAGGTGTCGCGACCCGAACGGTCGCCCGGTACTTCCCCCTGAAAGAAGACCTCCTCCTCGCGCTTCCCCGTCGGCGGGTCACTGGGGCGATCGAGGAGCTCCGCGAGGTGGGCCAGGAGAGCCGGACCATCAAGGAAGTCTGGGACGTCTGGGCGGGACTCGCCCACGGGGACGAGGACGACCACCAGCGCCTCGAGCTGTTCTGGCGTGCTGCCCGGGACGTCCCCGAGATCCTGGACCGCGCACGCGGCGAGCAGCACCACCGGATGCGGCTCGCCCTGACGTCCTTGGTCCGCGGCTGCCTGGACGACGGACCTGATGTGGACCTCCACGCGGAGGTCCTCGCCGCTGCGCTTCAGGCCGCCAACGGGGCGATCGTGGAGCACTGGATGCGCGGCGAGCGCGGTGACGACCTCGCCGAGCTGTTCACCTCGGCGACGGCTGCGCTCGCCGTCGAGGTGAGCGCTCTGGCGAAGCCGCGCCGCCGCCGCAAGGCGGGCTGAACGTCCCCTCGGCCGGGTGTGCCACCGGCACGCTCAGCTCGGTCGGGGGCGTCGGCACACCTCCCGGCCGACTAGGCGATGCGGAGCTGGCGTCGACGCTGCTCGATGATGGCGCGGATCTCCCGTTGGACCTGGGCGTGCTGACTGAGCGGACCCTCCCTGAAGCGGACCGTCAGCCATCCCCGCGACATGAACATGCGGTCGCGTCGCTGGTCGGCCGCGATTTGCAGATCGGTCGAGTGGAAGTACAGCCCGTCCGCCTCGAAAGCGAGCAGCAGGAACTCGATCGCCATGTCGAAGCGCGCCAACACCGATCCGTCCGGCCGCAGGATCGGGAACTGACGCCTCACCTCGTCAGCAGGGTGCGCAGCGCAGAGGTCGTCGTACAGACCGTCCTCCAGCAGGGTCTCTCGCTCGGGCGTCCACAGCGCGGTGGAGGCTCTCGCCATGGCGACGCCCTTGCGGCCTCGAAGCGACGCGGCCTCGGTGTCGACCTCGGCGGCACTCAGCTTGTCGCCACGGATGCCGCTCAGCAGCACGGCGTCGAACTGCCTCCTGGTGAGCTTGGACGCCAGGTCGACCACGGTCCTGGGCGCCTGCGTCCAGTGCGCGTGGCCGTCGGTCTCGAGCGTCGCCGGCATGTTGCGGGTACGGAAGACCTTCACGCCGTCGCGACTACGTACGTTGGCTTCGTAGGGGACGGTGATGAACGCGCCCTTGCTGTCGGGCACCCATATCCCGTTCTTGCGCGCGCCGCTGTAGTGGCTGAGCGCTGATCCCGGCGCCCAGAAGGCAGTGGCCCGCTCCACGAGATCAGTCGTGACCTCGACTGCTGCTGGCGCGAGCACGCCCGGGAGGACCTCCTGCCACCCGCTGGACCTGAGCAGCAGGGTGACGCCGTTGGAGCGTCCGGTCAGCTCGACGGCATCGGGGGTCGAAAGGACCCCGTTGTGCTCTCTGGCGCGAACGATGAGGGCATTGCTCAGCTTTCGGTTCATCGACAACAGCCTTGCGGACCACGGTGACTCGAGCGGAGCGGTCGCCGAATCTGTGGAGAGCCACCTCCGGGCGAGGTGTGCCAGCGGCACGCTCAACTCGATCGGGGACGTCGGCACACCTCGGGGCGGGCGAGCGAGCGGCCGGGCGGGCGGGTGTGCCGAGCGCTAGAAGGCGCGCCAGCGGACGTCGGTCAGGTGCCAGCACTCGCAGGAGGCGACCCACTTCCCGGGGCGGGCGAACTGCCCGCCGTTCGGCAGCGACGTGTCGGTGACGTGCAGCAGCCCCGCGGGATAGGCGAGGTCGAGCGTGCCTGCACGGCTCAGCCCGAGAGCGATGCCCTTGCGGGTCAGCGCGGGCATCTGCAGTGAGGCTGCCTTGAGCATGGCGGTGTCGACGCAGGCGAGCCCGAACAGGCTTGTGAGCCCGGCGGAGTAGGCAGGAGGCAGTCCCGCGGCCTTGAGGAGCTTCGTGCAGTCCTGCGTCGCCTGGTTGTAGCGGTAGCCGGGGGTGTGCGGGGCGCCGGTCTGCATCGTGGTGATGAGCAGCGTGCCGTCCCAGCTCTTCGGAGGCTTCTGCGAGGCGCTCTCCAGACCGCTCGCGGACGCGTCCTCCATCTTGGCGAACTTCGGGTGGTAGCCCTGCCCGTCCGCCGCACCCGCGACGTAGGAGTCATTGCCGTACGCCACGTTGACGACGTGCGTGACGCCGTCCCGCTTGAACTGCAGGGCGGCCTGCTGGTCGGCCTGCGGGTTGGGAGCGGCGGGGGAGGCCGGACAGCCGTAGTTGAAGACCGACGCCTTGTCGGGGTCGATCCCGACGGCCCGCAGCTCCTTGACGATCGCCGCGTTCTCGTCTGGGTAGCAGGTGCCCTCGATGATCCCGAGCTTCTTCATCCCGCTGAAGAAGCCGAGGGTCTTGGCGCCGGCGATGTACTGGTGGATGAGGTGGTCGAAGTCCGCGTGCCAGCTGAGGATGTACGGCGCGTACTTGTGGACGTCACCGGTGTGCGGCGGCGTGAACCAGATGTTGGGGATCTTCTGCTTGGCGATGCAGGTCTGCTCGGTGACGTTGAAGAAGCTGTTGTAGACCGCGAACACCTTGTCCTGCACCATCTGCAGGCACAGCGAGTGCTCCTCGCTCGGGTCCAGCGTGCTGTCCGTGTAGTAGTGCGGGACCACCTTCCGGCAGAGCAGGCCGCCCTTGTTGTTGAGGTCGTTGAAGACCGCGGTGTGCGCCTTGCGCTGGTCGCTCGCTGACGGCAGCGACAGCGCGTTGCCCGCTGCGCCCAGGTCGACGATCACCACCCCGATCGTCACCGTCGTCGCCGTGACGCCGACATCGGTCGCGCCGGCCGCGCCGCAGATCTTCGACGGGGTGGTCGTACCGGTCCTGGCGGTCGTCCCGACACCTCCCGAGGTGGCGCTGCCGCCCGTCGCGCCGCCTCCTGGTGACCCCGCTCCCGTTGTCCCGTTCGTGATCGCACCGGTGCTGCCGGGCTGGAGTGCGCCAGTGGTGCTCGTACCGCCTCCGGTGGTGGCACCCGTTGTTCCGCCGGTCGTGGCGGAGGACTGCGGGCCGCCTGGGGTCGTCCCGCTCGTGGTGCCGGGGCTCATGAGGCTGGTCTCGTCAGTCGACGCGGTGAAGGGCGTGCTCGCCCAGACGACGAGCGCGAGGACGGCGGCACCGGCGACGCCGGTCACGGCGCGCTCGGCAACGGGCCCCGACCGGAGCCAGGAGCGGAAGTGCAGGAGCGGCGTCATGTCAGCTTCGCCGCAGGAAGGCGACGGGCGTGACAGCGGTGACCAGCATCACGAAAGGGTAGAATAAATGACCGAATATGACAAAATCGCCGCAAGGCGAGCTGCAGGCCTTCGGTCAGAAGGCGGAGCGGTGGTGGCCGCCGTCGACGGCGATGTAGTGGCCGTTGAGGTACCCCGCCTGGTGCGAGCAGAGGTAGGCGATCGTCGACGCGATCTCGCTTGGCTCACCGAGCCGTCCTGCGGGTACGCCCGCCTCCTTGATCATCCACGCCTGGCGCGCGTCGGCGTCCGTCAGCCCCTCGTGGTTCTCGAGGTAGTGGTTCGTGGTGCGGGTGGCGATCCAGCCGGGAGCGATCGTGTTGAGCGTGATGCCGAACTGGGCGTACTCGTCTGCAACGCTCTTGAGGAGCCCCACCGTGGACGGCCTGGTCGCGTTGGCCACCGTGTGCGGCGGCTTGTTCTGCGGCTCCTTCGCGGTCGCCGAGCCGATGTGCACGTACCGTCCCCAGCCGGCGTCCTTCATGCCAGGGAGGACGGCGTGCAGCATGTGGACCTGGCTCAGCGTGTAGGTCCGGTAGGAGTCGACGTAGTCTTCGGCGCGGGTGATCTCCGCGAAGAACCCGCGCACGTGGAAGTCGGCCTGGGTCACGACGATCAGCGGTGCACCGAGCCGGTCGCTGACCTCAGCCACGGACGCGTTGATGCCCGCTTCGGAGCTCATGTCGGCAGAGACCCCGATGGCCTCGCCGCCCTCCTCGACGATGCTGGAGACAGCGCGGTCGATGTGCTTCTGGGTGCGCGCCACGACGGCGACGCGGGCACCTTCGGCGGCGAGCATCCGGGCGGACTCGAAGCCGATGCCCTTGCTGCCGCCGACGACGAGGGCGACGCGTCCACGGATCCCGTAGTCCATGAGAGGACTACTTCAGCCCGAAGCGCTGCGCTCCGTCGATCCGGATCGTCTCGCCGTTGAGGTAGTCGTTGGCGACGATGGTCGACACGAGGGCGGCGTACTCATCCGCGCGACCCATGCGCTTCGGGAACGGGACCGTCTTGCCCCACATCTCCTGCGCGGCCTCCTCCTCCATGCGGAAGGCGGGCGTGAAGAAGGTGCCGGGTGCGATGGTCATCACGCGCACGCCGACAGCACTGAGGTCACGGGCGGCGACGAGGCCGAGACCGACCACGCCGGCCTTGGCCGCGCTGTAGTCGGACTGGCCGACCTGGCCCTCGTAGGCCGCGATGCTGGCGGTGTTGATGACGACACCGCGGACACCGGACTCGAGCGGCTCCTGGGCGGCCATGGCTGCGGCTGACTGGCGCAGCACGTTGAAGGTGCCCGACAGGTAGAGGCTCACCGTCTTGTCGAACAGCGCCTGCGGCATCGGGGAGCCGTCCTTGTTGAGCACGCGCATCGCAGCGGTCATGCCGCCGTGGGCGTTGACGGCGACGCGCAGCGGCGCGAGCGCGACAGCGGCTGCCACGGCACCCGCGACGCTGTCGTCATCGGTCACGTTCGTCCGGTGGTAGACCGCCGCGCCGCCGAGGTCGGCGACGAGCTTCTCGGCCTTCTCGTCGGCCAGGTCGGCGATGACGACGCGAGCGCCGTCGGCCACCAGGCGGCGGACGGTGGCCTCACCGAGGCCGCCGGCTCCGCCGGTGACGAGTGCTGAGCTGCCGGCGATCTGCACGTACTTCTCCTCGGGGTGATGCAATTAGGTAGAACATTGTTCTACGTGACGCGAGCGTCCCCGTCAAGTCAGCCCGACGAGCCTCACGACGAGGTCGGCGTAGGTGCGGATCTCGCGGTCGGTGGCCGGGTGACCGAGGGCGATCCAGGACGCCTGCCGGCTCAGGACGAGCTCGAAGGCCGCCTCCGCGAGGA
>JAODNB010000210.1 GCA_025464795.1 Frankiales bacterium | reverse complement strand
GTCGACGCCGGCGAAGGACAAGGGCTGCGAGACCTCGCGGCACGACTGAGAGGCAAGTGATGGCGCTCAACAGCAGGCACTTCGACGGCGTGACCGCGGAGGACGTGTTCGCCGTGCTCTCCGACGGGGAGACCTACGCCTACTGGGTCGTGGGAACCCGCAAGATCCGCGAGGTCACTCCGGGGTGGCCGGCGCCGGGATCGGCGATCCACTACACCGTCGGCCACCTGCCACTGCGCAAGGACGACCGGACGATGTCCGTCGAGTGCGAACGGCCCCGTCGGCTGAAGCTCGAGGCGCACGCCTGGCCGATCGGTTCCCTGCACATCGAGCTGCGGGTCGCGCCGTCGCCCTCCGGGTGCACGGTGACGATCAAGGAAGGGCCGAAGAAGGGGCTCCTGAAGACCATCGACAACCCGCTCATCGACCTGGCCATCAAGGCACGCAACGTCGAGACCTTGCGGCGCTTGGAGAAGAAGACGCGCGAGCGGGTGGCGCAGCCCTCCTGACGTCGCCCCCCTGATCAGCGGGCGAGGTAGCGGGTGGCGGCGAGGGCCAGCCGCCCAGTCGACCCGGCCCGCAGGGCTGCACGGGCTGCGTTGGCTCCGCAGGCGCCATGGACTCCACCACCTGGATGCGCTGAGGCGGAGGCGAGGTACAGCCCCCGCACGAAGGTCTCGGGCCGACCGAGCGAGGGTGTCGGACGGAAGAACAGCTGCTGGTGGAGCCCACTCGTACCACCGTTGAGGGCGCCACCGCGAAGGTTGTCGTCGGCTGCCTGTAGGTCGAGGGGGAAGGCCACGTGCCGGCCGACGACGAGATCCCGGAACCCGGGCGCGAACTGCTCGACCCGCCGCTCGACGCGGTCGAGGAACAGCTCCCGCTGCCGCGGCTCGGACCAGTCGGTGCCGAGCTCTCCGCCGGCGTCAGCGCGCGGGTGCAGCGGCACGTGGGTGTATGCCCACGCCGACTCCGTCCCCCGTGGAGAGCGGGTCGGGTCCGCCGTCGTCATCTGGCCGAACAGCAGGAACGGCTCGGCGGGGATGTGGCGCGTCCCGAGCTGGTGCCCGAACTCGGCGATCTCCTCAAAGTCCCCGGCCAGGTGCACCGTGCCGGCCCCCGCCACTCCGTCGTTCCTCCAGGGGACAGGACCGGACAGCGCCCAGTCGACCTTGACCGTGCCGTCGTCCCAGTCGAAGCGCTCGAGGTCCGCGCGCAGCCCTTCGGGGATGTCCTCCAGCAGCTCGAGGTAGAGAGCTGTCGCGGAGACGTCCGCCAGGACCGCGCGGGCGCGCTCGACGCGTCCGTCCGCCAGTCGCACCCCAGCGGCCTGGCCCTTCTCCACGAGGACCTTGCACACCCGGGCGTCGCACTCGACGCGTCCGCCGCGGCTCTCGAGCCGACGGACCAGGGCGTGTGCCAGCTCGCCAGCACCGCCCTCCGGGACGGGGAAGCCGACGTCCTGCCCGAGCATCGCGAGCAACCAACCGAACACCGCACTGCCTGCGGCGTCCGGGGCGAGGTCCGTGTGCATCGCGTTGCCTGCGAGCAGCAGCCCTGCTCCCTGTCCCTGGAACTGCTCGTCGCTGAAGCGCCGGACCGAGAGCGTGGCGAAGCGGGCGAACCGCAGGAGGTCCTTCGCCCCGAGCTGACGAGCGAGGCCAGCCCCTGCGCGCACAGGGGGGAACGGAGTCATCAGCGTGTCGACGACATGCGGCTGCAGTGCCTGCCACTGCGCAACGAGGTCGCGCCACACGTCGCCGTCACGCTCGGCGAACTGCGCGACCGAGGCGGCGGTGACGTTGACGTCGCGTGAGAGCACGGCCGTACGGCCGTCCTGGAGCGGGTGCGCGAGAACCGCAGGCGCATGCCGCCACCGCAGCCCGTGCTGCTCGAGCTTCAGGTGACCGAGCACCGGAGACCCCAGCGCAAGCGGGTAGAAGCTGCTGAAGAGATCGGAGACGAACCCCGGCGCGGTGACCTCGGCGCTCTTGACCGCACCGCCGTAGGTCGGCTGGGCCTCCAGGACCAAGACGTCCCACCCGCGGTCAGCCAGGATGTTGGCCGCGACCAGCCCATTGGGGCCGCTCCCGATGATCACGGCATCTGTCACGCAGACAGCCCCCCGATGTGGGCGAGCAGGTGACCAGGGGTGTCGAAGACCTCACCTGCACCGGCGCCCTTGAGGTCGACGGCAGGCGTACCGCCGCAGCTCAGCCCCACGAACGGCACTCCGGCGCGTTCAGCCGCGCGGCCATCCCAGATGGCGTCGCCCACGAACACCGCCCGGTCCGCTGAAAGGTCCCCCTTCGCCAGGGCGGTCAGGACGATGTCGGGCGCGGGCTTGCCGGCGTCGGTGTCCTCCGAGCTCGTGGCAGCGTCGATCCACTGGTCGGCGTCGAGGGCCTTCTGCAGCGCGTCGAGCTCCTCCCCGGACGCGGAGGAGGCGAGGACGACACGCAAGCCGGAGTCGTGCAGGTGCTCGAGCAGGTTCCGGGCTCCGGGCATCGGCCGCAGCCCGGGCCAGTAGGACCGGTACAGCGTCGCGTGACGCTCCTTCAGCTCAGCGCGCAGGGACTCCGCCGGGGGTGCGTCGGACAGGACGGTGTCGAGCAGCAGCTCCCCGTCCATCCCGACGAGGTGGTGCAGGTCGGCGGTGACGCGGTGGCGCCCGACGGCCGCCAAGGCCTCGGACCAGCACACGGCATGGATGTAGGTCGTGTCGACGAGGGTGCCGTCGACGTCGAAGAGCACACCGTCGAGGTTCGTAAGTCGCATGTGAACCGCCTTCCCTCCAGCGTCCGTTCCACGCACGTGACGGGCAACACCAAGGCCCCCTGCGGAACGCAGGGGGCCTTGGTGGGGTGCTGCTACTTCTTGGCTGCGCGCTTCTCCGCCTCGCGGAGCGACTCGAGCCGCTGGGCGTCGTCGCGGCGCTCCGCCGCGACCTGCGCGTTCTTGCCGGCGGTCTTGAGCTCCGCCTTGGGGGCCGCGGTCTGCGTCGCGACGCGGGCCTCGATCTTGGCCTTCTGTGCGTCGAGACGGTCGCGCTCGGCGGCGATGATCGCCTGCGACGAGTCCACGATCGCCTTGTCGTCAGCCCGCTTGCGGGCCTCCGCCTTGCGCTCGACCGCCCTGGCCTCGGCCTCGCGCTCAGCCTTCAGCCGTGCGGCCTTCTGCTCGTGCTCGTTCTGGATGCGGGCCTTCTCCTGCTCGGCCTGCTCGTTCTTCGCGCGAAGCTCGGCGTCGGCTTCCGCCTTCCGCTCGGCGGCCTTCGCCTCGAGCGAGATGGCCTTTCCCAGGACCTCGACGCGCCGGGTCAGAACGCGGCCACGGTCGGACAGGGCCTCGTCCGCGAGCAGCTTGCCCGCTGTCGTGTCGAGGGTGCCGAGGAACCGCTCGTAGCCGAGCCGGAGCCGGCTCTCCTCGGCGAAGCGGGTGGCGACGACCTTCGTCTCCAGCAGCTGCGCGGGGTAGCGAACGGCCTTGTACTCAAGGCCGATGATGGTGCGGGGCAGGGTCATGACGTTCATGGGGTGTGCTCCTTCAGTGGTGGGGCTCAGGACGGGATGTCGGCCTGGGCCGCGAGTCGGTCGGCTTCTTCGCGGGCCCGAGCGGCAGCGATCTCGGCTGCCTCGGCGCTCGCGCGCTCCTCGGTGTGCTCCTCGCGTGCTTCCTGCTGCTCCTGGGCCAGGCGGCTCTGCTCGAGGCGCGCCTGCGCGGCCTCCTCGGCCTGCTTGCGCTCTGCCTCAGCGTTCGCCTCAGCCAGCTCGCGTGCCCGCAGGTTCTCGGCCTCGATCGCGGCCTGGGCCTTCTCGGCGGCCGCCTCCTGGCGCACCTGGGCCTCCTTGGTGGCGGCCACGCTCTCCACGGCCTGGGTCTGAGCCCGGGCGATCGCGTTCTCCTGCTGGAGAGCCTGCGCCGCCTCCTCAGCCTGCGCCTTGGCGATCGCCTCCTTGGCGCTCGCCTCCTTGAGGGCGGCGGCCTCGGCCTGCTGGAGCTGTCCCTGCGTGGCGAGGGAGTCGTTGCCTGTCACGGCGCCGGCGACCTCCTTCACCTTGCCGAGCACTGAGGCGGCGAGGCCAGAACGGGCGTCTTCACTGGAACTGCTGCTCACGGGGTGTCTCCTTCTCGTCGCGGACGATCCCTCCGTACCTGCCCCCCGACGGGCGGCTCAGCGCCCCGGGGTGTGGGGTCTGCGTCACACCCGCTCCGCGCCCAAGTCGGTGTCAGCGGCTTCTGGTTGGGCACGCCGCACTCGTGCAGGACCAGGGTGCTGAGCGACCCCCCGACGACCCCGTGGCCACGGTGGGGATCTGGCCCGCGCGGGGTGCGACTCGAGCCGTCGTCCTTGTCCTGAACGGTGGCAAGGCAGTCAGCCGCGAGGTCTCGATGTCCACGCAGCTCTCCGTGCTGCGGATGCTGCCGTTCGCCTGGGCCATCCGGCGGCGCACGCGCTCGCAGGGCGTGGCGGTCTGGCGGCTCCGCTACAGGTTCCGTGGGTGGAACGGCTCCGAAGCGTCTCCCGTGACGGATGCGCGATGGGCACTCGACGAAGTGCGGCGCGTGCACGGCGACGTCCCCGTCATCCTGATCGGCCACTCGATGGGCGGTCGCACGGCTGCCCACGTCGGAGGTGACCCGTCTGTGCGAGGGCTGGTGCTACTGGCGCCCTGGTTGGCCGCGGGTGAGGCAGTGCGCGCCCGTCCCGGACTGCCGATCTCAGTCCTGCACGGCGACCAGGACCGGATCACCAGCGCTGCTGCTTCAGCTGCCTGGGGCGAGCGGGCCCGCCGAGCGGGCGCGGACGTCTCCGTCAGGATCATCCCTGGCGGGGAGCACTTCATGCTTCGTCACTTCTGGCAGTGGCAGAGGCTGGCGGTCGCTGGGGTGCTGGATCAGGTCGCTCAGGCGCTCGATCGACCGACGGTGCGCAGCTAAGCGCTCAGGCGCTCACGGAAGAACGCGAGAACCCGCTCCACGGACTCCTCGTCTCGGTGCTCTGTCAGGACCGAGTGCTGCTTGCCGGGGAGCTCGACCGCCAGGAAGCCCTCGCCGAGCTCAGCGCGCAGCGTGTCGAACCGGGTGCCGACCATGGGGTCACCGGCGAACCGCAGACCGAGGACCGGACACCCTGCTGCGACGCGCGCCTTCACGGCTGCGAGGTCAGCAGGAGAGAGGTTCAGGTCTGCCTTGTGCTTGGCCGATCGCGCAAAGGGCATCGAGGGCTGGGACAGCACCGGAGCGGCGACGTGGCCGTCGATCATCATGGCGAGGGCGAACCCACCGCTGAAGCACATGCCGAGGGCCCCTACACCGGGGCCGCCGAGCTCCTCGTGGAGGTCCTTGGCGAGCGCCCTGAGCCAGCTCGTGATGGGAGACGTCTTGTTGAGCGCCCAGCTGGTGAACTCGCTCGAGACGCACACCTTCGCGATCGAGGACAGCAGGTTGGCCGGACCTGGGCTCTTCCCCGGCGTGGTCCCCAGGAGCGACGGCATGACGACGGTGAACCCCGCGTCCGCGACCTCTTCGCCGAACGCTCTCACCTTCGGTGTGATGGCAGGGATCTCGTGGATCACGATCACACCGGGGCCCTGGCCCCTGCGGTACGTCGGCAGCGTCGTGCCGCCGAAGCTGAACGCGCTCTCGTCCCACCCGGGAAGCTTCGACATGCTGCGGAACCTAGACCAGACGGGGATGCTGCACGCGTGAGCAACAGCGACATCATCCGTGCGTTCTTCCTGGCACATGGCGAGGGACGTCTCGAGGACATGCTCGCGCTGGTCCACCCCTCCGTGCTGTGGCAGCCGGAAACGCCGCTGCGTCGGGACTTCTACTCCGGGCACGAGGGGACGCTGGCCCTGTTCCAGGACATGCGCGATGCCCTAGGACCCTTCTCCTGCCAGCTCGTGAGCCTTGTGGAGCTGGACGCCTCCACGGTGCACGTCGTGGGGTGGCAGAAGCTGCTCGAGGGCGGCGAAGAGCGCGGACCGCAGTTCGAGACCTGGATCACCGTGCAGGACGGACGACTCGCCGCCCAGTCCAGCACCCCCGCGGACGGCCGCTCCTGACAGCAGTCGCGCCCCTCGTGCGCGTCGGCCGTGTTGCGTGTAGACCTCATGGGGTCATGCCGTCACCCGAAGGAGCTCCCCCTTGCAGTCGCTGCCCCCTGAGAGCCTCCCCTTCATCGGTGCCCTCGAGGTGGAGGTCACGTCGGCCGGGGTGGTGCTGCACCGCTTGCCCGCCTGGGCGAGGGCGCAGTCCAACGACCCGATGCTCGGGCTCATCGAGGCCATGCCTGCCGGGGTCCGTATCGGTCTGCGCACCGATGCCACGCTCCTCGAGCTGGACGTCGCGCTGACCCTGGTCCAGCTCGGCGAGCGGGAGCCCATGGCTGCCACCTTCGACGTCGTCGTGAACGGTTCCCTCGCACAGTCAGAGTCCACCGTCGAGGGCACCCGCCTGGTGCTGTCCGTCGGGGGCGGCCTCGAGATCGTGCCGGGAGCGCCGACGACCGTACGGCTGGACCTGCCGGGCGACGCGGGTGCGGACGTCGAGGTCTGGCTGCCCCACGCAGCTGGGCTGGTTCTCCAGGCCGCCAGGCTCTCAGACGGGAGCACCGTTGCTCCGATCCCTGAGAGCAAGCGACGGTGGGTCCACTACGGCAGCTCGATCAGCCACTGCCTCGAGGCCTCGTCGCCCACGAGGACCTGGCCCGCGCTGGTCGCGCGCGCAGCGGGGCTGGAGCTCCAGAACCTCGGCCTCGGGGGTCAGTGCCAGCTCGACGCCTTCGCGGCACGCACGATCCGTGACCTGCCCGCTGACCTCATCAGCCTCAAGGTCGGCATCAACGTGATCAACGGCGACACCTTCCGGGAGCGCACCTTCGTCCCCGCCCTGCACGGCTTCCTGGACACCGTGCGCGAGGGCCATCCGGACACCCCGCTGCTGGTGGTCACCCCGATCGTCTTCCCGGCAGCCGAGTCTGCCCCCGGCCCGTCGGTGCTCGGACCGGACGGCACGACGTTCGTGGTCGTACCCCGGGCCGAGGAGCTCGCGGTCGGCGCGCTGACCTTGACGCGGGTCCGGGAGCTGATCACGGAGGTCGTCACCGCACGGCAGGCCCAGGACCGCAACCTGCACCTGCTGTCGGGCCTCTCGCTGTTCGGAGCGGACGACGCGGCCGGTCTGCCCGACGGGTTGCACCCGTCGGCGGAGGGCTACGTGACGATGGCCGAGCGGTTCCACGAGCTGGTGTTCCGGGGGGACGGCGCCTTTGCCTGACGTCAGCGCGCGAGTCCAGGGCTGCCTCGGAGACGACGGCCGCGGGACCCGAACGACTCCTCGTTGACCCCTCGTCGCAGACCGGGCCGAGACGGCCGCTCGGCGAGCGACGGGAACGGACCGGGCTGGCAGCGGGGGCACCACCAGGTCTCGCGAGACCAGCTCGTCCCCGCAACCGCATCACGGTGCTCGATCGGCGTCCCGCACCGGCGGCAAGGCCGACCCGCCCGCCCGTACACCCAGTGCGTGTGGCCTCTGCGGGTGTCGCCCGTGGTCACCTGACCAGGGTTGTCGAGGGAGTGCAGCAGCATCCTGCGCACCAGGACGAGGAGAGCTGCGAGGTCCACCTCGGCGGCCGGCGTCCACGGTGAGATCCCACGAAGGAAGCACGTCTCGACCGCCCAGAGGTTGCCGATGCCCGCGAGGTTCCGCTGGTCCAGAAGGGCCTCGACGACCGGACGCCGAGGGTCGGCGACGAGTCGGCGTTGAGCCTCCTGCGCGTCCCAGGAGGGGCCGAGCAGGTCCGGGCCCAGGTGACCGATGACCTCGCCCTCCTGGGATGTGGGGAGGAGCTCGAGCACCGGCATGCGCAACGCGTAGGCGGTTGGCCCATCGGTGCTCAGGGCGAGGCGGATCTCGTCGTCGAAGGTCGCCGGCAGGCGCTTGCCCGGACCCGTGACCTGCCAGGCGCCGTCCATCTCGAAGTGCGTGTGCAAGGTGAGCCCGCCGTCGAAGCGGGTCAGCATGTGCTTGCCGTAGCTGTCGAAGGCCGAGATGACCTGACCCGCAAGGTCAGTCGTCGCATACCTGGGTACCCGGAAGTCGGAACGGGTCACCGTCCGCCCGAGGAGGTGCCCTCGCATCCGCTGCGCGGCTTTGAAGACGCTGTCGCCCTCAGGCACGGCGGATCCGGATGGGTCCCTTTGCTGTGGACGGGTCGACCACGTGGCCGCCTTGGACCACCTGCACCCGACCAGCAGCGACGAGCCGTCGCGCAGCCGACCGGGTCGGTTCCATGAGCTCTCGCCACTCGTCGCCACCGAGCTGGCGAGCGACCTCGGACGGGCAGATCGTCGCGCCCGTCGCCCGCTGCTCCAGCAGCTCGAGCACAGCCTGCTCGAGCTGGGCGTCCTGAAGGGGGTGATTGCGCCCGCTGGTCACGCGCCCGCACGCCTCGCGGCTCCCGGACGGCATGGTCGTCGCAGGTCAGCCGCTGGTCCGGGCCTTGCGCTCGCGTCGAGCCGTGTGCCGCAGCTGCAGCACCCGCGCCATCCCCGCCGTAGCCACGAGAAGCGCCCCTGCGACTGCCGACAGCAGCATGGCGACGGACAGCGGCACCTGACCGTCGAAGCCGAAGTAGGACACGCTCACCCGCTGGTCGTTCTGCAGCAGGAAGATCGCCAGCAGCAGGAGGGTCACGGCGAAGCCCGTGGCCGCCAGCCACAGGCCGCTCGTCCTGGTGGGGCGGAGCACCCGCGGCTCGGTGTCGGGGTGGCTGGTGGGCTCGGTGGAGGCGGACGTGTCCATGCTGCGCCACTACCCGCGCACGAACCGCTCAAGCGCTGGGTTCACGTGGCTCTCCTGCGGGCAAGGAGAAGACATGACTGACGCCATCGTGCTCCTGAAGACCGACCACAAGACCGTCGAGAAGCTGTTCAAGAAGTTCGAGGGGCTCGGCGACCAGGCGTATGTCGCCAAGCGCGCGGTGGTCGATGACATCGTCAAGGAGCTCAGCATCCACGCGGCGATCGAGGAGCAGGTCTTCTACCCGGCGCTGCGCAAGGAGCTCCCGGACCTGGAGGACGACGTCCTCGAAGGGCTCGAGGAGCACCACATCGTCAAGTGGACGCTGGACGAGCTGAGGGACCTCGACGCGCAGAACGAGCGCTTCGACGCCAAGGTGGCCGTGCTCATGGAGAGCGTGCGGCACCACGTCGAGGAGGAAGAGACAGAGATGTTCCCGCAGGTCCGCAAGGGCCTCGGGCGCAAGTTCCTCCAGGACCTCGGCGCTGAGCTCGAGCAGGCGAAGACCGTCGCCCCGAAGCAGCCGCACCCGAAGGCGCCGGACACCCCTCCGGGCAACCTCGTCGCCGGACCGACAGCAGCCGTCGCGGACGCGGTCGTCCAGGGGACCAAGAAGCGCCTGGGTCGCCGCAAGAAGTAGCGCGACGCTCGGCGGAGGCCGCGCCGCTGCTCTCACTCACTCACTCACCTCTCACGCCCTTGGCGACCGGTTGACAGGTCGCTGACAGGTTCGTCCAAGGTTCGGGGCCGATCGTCGGGGCGAAGGCCAACCGCTGGCCGCGAGAGAGGTGACCAGATGTCGAGCACCAAGCTGCAGAAGTACGGAGGCGCTGCCGCGCTCCTCGCCGCCGGTCTGGTGGGCGGAGGGGTCCTCGCGGGCACGCTGTCCGCGAGTGCTGCCGACACCCCCACGCCATCGTCCAGTGGCAGGCCGGCCAACCCGAACCCTGGGGATCCCAGCAGGCCGCAGCGCTCGGACGAGACGCTGCTGACCGGAGACACCCTCGCCAAGGTCAAGGCCGCGGTGAGCGCGAAGTACGCCGGCGCCAGCTTCGTCCGGGTCGAGACCGACAGCGACGGTGCCTACGAGGCGCACATCACCAAGAAGGACGGCACGCCTGCCACGGTCGAGGTCAGCAAGGCCTTCGCGGTGACAGGCGAGGAGGCCCGCGGACCGGGCGGACCTGGCGGACCTGGCGGGCCCCGCGCTGGAGTCGGCGAGACCGCCCTCACCGGTGAGACCCTCGCCAAGGTGAAGGCCGCGGTGAGCGCGAAGTACGCCGGAGCCACCTTCGACGCCGTCACGACGGATGCCGACGGCGTCTACGAGGCCCACATCACCAAGAAGGACGGCACCCGGGTCACCGTCGAGGTCAACAAGGCGTTCGCCGTCACCGGCGAGGAGGCCGGCCACCACGGCGGTCCCGGCGGCCACGGGCCCGGCGGACCCGGCGGACCCGGCGGGCCTGGTGGACCTGGTGGACCTGGTGGACCTCCCGGCGCCGAGAGCGGCAGCACGCAGTCCGGTTGATCCGTGCCCGAGGCCCAGTTCCCGTGGACTGGGCCTTGGGCATGTGGGCAGACTCGGGCGCATGAAGACCATCAGCCTCGGTTCCCTGCAGGTCGGCCGCATCGGCCTCGGAGCCATGGGAATGTCCGGTACCTACGGCGCGAGTGACGAGGCCGAAGCGATCCGCACGATCCATCGCGCGCTGGACCTCGGCGTCACCTTGCTCGACACGGCGGAGGTCTACGGCCCGTTCCACAACGAGGAGCTGGTCGGCCGAGCCATCAAGGACCGCCGCGACGAGGTGGTTCTCGCGACCAAGTTCGGCTTCCTGTCCCACACCGGCAGGGAGGCGGGCATGCTCGACAGCAGCCCCGCCAGCATCCGCACAGCTGTCGAGGGGTCCCTGAAGCGGCTGGGCGTCGACCACATCGACCTCTACTACCAGCACCGCGTGGACCCGGCCACCCCGATCGAGGAGACGGTCGGTGCGATGGCCGAGCTCGTCAGCGAGGGCAAGGTGCTGCACCTCGGGTTGTCCGAGGCCTGGGTCGACACGATCCGTCGGGCTCACGCAGTGCACCCGATCACTGCCCTGCAGTCTGAGTACTCCCTGTGGACGAGGGACCCCGAGCAGGAGGTCCTTCCCCTGCTGCGCGAGCTGGGTATCGGCTTCGTCCCGTACTCGCCCCTGGGGCGCGGCTTCCTGACCGGTCAGATCACCTCGCTCGACGACCTCGAGGACGGGGACTTCCGCAAGACCAACCCCCGCTTTGAGGGCGACAACTTCGCCCACAACCTCCAGGTCGCTGAGGAGGTGCGGAGCATCGCCGCAGAGGTCGGCGCGACCCCGGCGCAGGTCGCGATCGCGTGGCTGCTCGCCCAGGGCGACGACCTGGCGCCGATCCCCGGGACGAAGCGGGTGACACGGCTCGAGGAGAACGTAGGGGCA
This sequence comes from Frankiales bacterium, assembly GCA_025464795.1. Classification (GTDB taxonomy): domain Bacteria; phylum Actinomycetota; class Actinomycetes; order Mycobacteriales; family SCTD01; genus RYN-111. The sequence continues at coordinate 3,084 of JAODNB010000210.1, read as the reverse complement.
GACGCGCTCGTCCTGACCCCCGACCACGTCGAGCAGCTCACGAAGGTGAGCCCGCCCGCGGGAGAGCACCACAGCGAGGCCCAGATGAAGTGGCTCGACCGCTGACCCACACGGCCCGTCGGTCGCCGCGGATCGCTGAAACGCAGGTCACGGGGTAGACAGGAGGCGTGGGGGACGAGGACGTGACCAGCTCGGTGTCGGTGTCGCACTCAGACGGCGGGCGGGTGGCTCGGGTCGTCCTGGTGGGGGAGCACGACGTCGTGACCGCTCATGAGCTCAGCCGCACCCTCGTGGAGTGCTGCGCCGCGCCGGTCGAGGTCGTCCTGGTCGACGTCGCTCGCTGCACCTTTGCGGACAGCACGGTCCTGGGCGCGCTCGTCGGCTCCTACAAGCGGATGACGGCCCGCGACGGGCAGCTGGTCGTGATCAACGCGTGCGGCTCGCTGGAGAAGCTGCTGGCCATCACCAACCTGGACGAGATCCTGTGCGCGCCGGACGGGTTCAACCCGCAGGACCCTCTCGCCTCGGGTCGTTGACCGGCTGACCCGCGCCCTCGACGTGGGCCCAGGCCACCTTTCCGGACTCGTTCGACGGTTCGATGCCGAAGGCGTCCGACAGCGCCCGGACGATCTCGAGGCCCCGTCCCGACTCAGCGTCCTCGCCCGACGCGGGCTCACCGCTGAGGTCCGGTGCGCAGTCGTGGACCTCGATCCGGACGGCGCTGTCTCGGCGATGCAGTCCGAGGCGGACGGGCGGTCGGCCGTGCCGAACGGCGTTGGTGACGAGCTCGGACACGATGAGGAGCACCGGTTCGATGAGCTCCCGCAGCTGCCACCGCTTGAGGACCTCGCTGCTGTGGCGCCTCGCGACGGCCGGGGCTGAGCTGTCGGACGGCAGCGGCACGGAGCCGGGGCGGTCCGAGGAGGTCATGTCCCGTGTGTGCCCTTTCGGGCGGGTAGCAATCTCGGGGAAGGGTGTCGGCCGCCGGTGTGTGCAGTCTGACAACTAGGGTACGTCCCGTGGACGCCCTCCTGCACCAGCGCTGGCTCGTGCTGGTCGAGGATGACCCCGGCGACGCCCTTCTCGTGACCGAGATGCTCCTCGACGTCGCCGCCGACGTCCGGCTCACGCACTTCACGACGCTCCAGTCCGCCCTTGACGACTGGCCTGACGGCGCAGACTGCGTGCTGCTGGACCTGGGTCTCCCGGACGCCGTGGGCCTCAGCGCCCTCGAGAGGCTGCGAGCTCGCGTCCCCGACCTTCCGGTGGTGGTGCTGACCGGGCGCGTCGACGACGCGAGCGGACCTGAGGCGCTCGCTGCGGGAGCCCAGGACTTCCTCGTCAAGGGACAGGTGGACGGCCCGGCCCTGGAGCGATCGCTGCGCTACGCCGTCGAGCGAGGTCGGGCGACGACCTTCCAGCGCGAGCTGGTGGCAGCGCAGCTGCGGGCGCAGGAGAACACACGCCTGCAGCGCGGACTGCTGCCCAGCCCGCTGCTCGAGACCGACGAGCTGCAGACCGCCCTGTTCTACCGACCCGGCCGCGCGCGGGCCCTGCTCGGGGGCGACTTCTACGACGTCGTGCAGACCAGCACCGGCGTGCACCTGATCATCGGTGACGTCAGCGGCCACGGCCCCGATGAAGCAGCTCTCGGCGTCGCCCTTCGCATCGCCTGGCGCTCCCTGGTCCTCGCCGGCCTCGCCCCCGCGGACGTCCTTCTCGGCGTGGAGCAGGTGCTGCTCGCTGAACGGGCGGACGACGAGCGCTTCGCGACGGTCGCGATGGTGTCGCTGAGCCTCGACCTGACGACCGCGACCCTCCGGCTGTGCGGGCACCCGAGCCCGCTCCTGCTCATGGGTGAGCACCTGAGCCTCGTCTCCGCCGAGCCGTCCCCGGCCCTGGCGATGGTGCCGGGGTCGCAGCCCGATCCGGCTGTGCTCAAGCTCGGCGGCGAGTGGGGCCTTCTGCTGTTCACGGACGGGCTCGTGGAGGGCAGCGAGGCCCCTGGAGCCGGCGAGCGCCTCGGGGTCGAGGCGCTCACGAGGCACCTGGGCGCCCTCGTGCAGCAGCGGGGCCCGCGGTCAGAGATCGCTCCCGCCCTGCTCGCAGAGGCCGAACGCCGGCACGGCGGTGCCCTGCCCGATGACGTCGCGGTCATCCTGGTCGGCACCCGCGGTTGGTGGTGCTGAGGGTGTTCAGCACGTGGACCCTGGCGCGCCGGCTGCGGGCGGCGTTGGGGGTCTTCTCCGGGCTGCTCCTGCTCGCTGTGCTGGCCATCGTCCTCGTGCTGCGAGAGGCCGACACCGCGCTCACGGACCAGACGCAGCGCATCCTGCCTGCCCGCGTCGCCGCCGCTCAGCTGCTGTCCTCCTTGGTGGACCAGGAGACCGGACTGCGCGGCTACGCCATCACGCGTGAGGAGAGCTACCTGCAGCCCTATCACAACGGCCTCGCCAACGAGGCGAGGATCCGCGCCGGGCTCGAGCGGTACGTCGGCGTCGGTGACTCTGCCCGGCTCAGGCTGCTCACTGTTGACGCCGCCATCACGGCCTGGCACGAGGAGTACGCGGCTCTCCGGCTCAAGGACGTCAAGACCGGGAGCGCGCTGACCACCATCGACTTCGGCAAGCTCTTGTTCGAGCAGGTGCGTACGTCCAACGCGGCACTCGACCGCGAGCTGACGCGCGAAGCCGCCAAGGCGCAGGACAAGGCAGACCGGGACCGCAAGCTGGTGGTGGACGTGGTCGTGGTCATGGTGCTCGCGGTGGGGGCGGCTCTGGTCGGCCTCCAGCGCGGGCTGCGGTCCATGGTCCTGCAGCCGATGCGCGACCTCGGCCGACAGGTGGAGGTCGTCTCCAAGGGAACGCATGACATCGCCATCGAGCCGGAGGGCCCTCCGGACCTGCGGGAGATGGGAGCGGGCGTCGAGTCCATGCGGCTCGAGCTGGTCCGTGCCCTGGCCGAGGTCGAGTCCGCGCAGCGGGACCTGGAGCGTCGGGCTGCGGAGCTCGCGCGCTCCAACGCCGACCTCGAGCAGTTCGCCTACGTGGCGTCCCACGACCTGCAGGAGCCCTTGCGCAAGGT
>JAODNB010000189.1 GCA_025464795.1 Frankiales bacterium | reverse complement strand
ATCCACCCGCCGGTCGCGGCTGGCCTTGTCCTGCCGGGCCGCCGCGGCGGCCCGGTCGACGGTCAGGATCAGCCGGCGGATGACCTTGGCGAGCTCACCCGGGGTCTGGCCCGCATAGCGGGCGAGGGCGATGAGCACGATGCACTGCCGCTGCTCCAGCGTCAGCTCAACCGTGTCGAGCTCCCGCAGCACCGCCAGGGCATGCCGTTCGGTCAGGGTCCCGGCGGCGACGGCTTCGACCAGCCCGGGCAGGGCGCAGGCGTCGAGGGCCTGAGAGACCAGGTTCGCGGCGGTCCCGAACCCGGCGCCGATCGCGAGGGCTACTTCGTCGCAGGCGAACTCCCGCTGGGCGGCGGGGGCCCGGTTGTAGGCGGCCACGATGGCCCGGACCATCCCGACCCAGGCCTGGTCCTTGAGCTGAGCGAACCGGCCGATCTCATCCAGCTCCTCCCGCGGCGTCGCGGTGAACAGCAGCGCATCCGCCCCACGCAGGGAGGACTCGACCAGCGACGCGAGCTTCTCCGGCGAGAGGGCAGCCGGGACCGGCCGCACGTCCCAGGGTTCCGTCTGCATATGTAGAACATACATTCCAGTACCGACAGAACGCAAGCCCCAGGTGCACGCAGGAATCAGGCCGAAGACGTAGAACCCCGCAGGAAGTCAAACAAGGGTGGGGTTCCGAATGTCTCGTACGCCTGCTGTCCTGGCGACCTGTGCCGCCGCGCTCACGGCCCTGCTGCTCGGCAGCGGCCCCTCTGCGCTCACGGCGTCTCCGCAGCTTGGACCGAGCGGCCTCGCGGCGATCTCGGCCACGTACGCCGCAGGGCTGAACCCCGCGCGGGAGCACGAAGACCCGATCCCGGCGCTGCCCGATGCCGGCATCGCCGACGTGAACACGGTCGCGAACGAGCTCGCCCACGCCAAGCAGGCGGCGGCGCTGCCCGCGGCCGAGGCCGGAAAGGCCTGGACGAACGTCGGGCCGTTCGGGCAGGACGACCCGTCGACCTACCCCTCCGGCGGGCTGCGGTTCGCTCGCGGAGCGGGCATGGGCGTCGCGGCGGTCGTCGACCCGCATGACCCCTCGGGCAACACCCTCTACATCGGCACCATGGGTGGCGCCTGGCGGAGCACGGACGCCGGCAAGAGCTGGACCGTCCTCGGAGACGGCACCTTCGCGCGTTCGGCCGTCGGCGCGGTTGCCCTCGACCCGCTGCACCCGGGCGACCTGTACGTCGGGACGGGCATCGCCCTGGCCACCCTCTCAGGGGACGCGCCGGGCACCGGTGTCTACGTCAGCCATGACAACGGCAAGCACTTCACCCGCCCGACCAGGAACGTCATGGGCTACGGCGTGAACGCGATCACCGCGACCCACAGCGGCGTGCTCGTCGGCACCAGCCACGGCCTGTACCTGACGCGGGACCGCGGAGCCAGCTTCAGCCGGGTCGCTCTGCCCTCCAACGCGGCGCACACCGCCCCGGCCTCCGGGCCGTACACGGACTGGATCACGTCGATCGTCGTCAGCCCGATCAACAACGCCGACGTCACCGTCGCGATCGGCCTCCCGTACGGCAAGCGTCCGGACACCCAGGGCCGGCCGTTGTCACCGGCGAACGGGTTGTACCGATCGACGACGGGCGCCGCGGGGGCGTTCCACTACTTCGCGGGTTCCGCGGGCCTCACCAACCCGGAGGCGAGCAGCGACCCGTTGGGCCGGATCGTGCTCGCCTACGGAGGGACGAGCACCGAGATCCCGGTGCTGTGGGCCCTCGTCCAGGACGCCGGTCTGCTCAACAAGGCACAGCCGGGCGGCCTCGACGTCGTGGGCACCACCACCGGCAAGAGCCTCAACGCGACCAACACGCTGCTCAACGGCCTGTACCGGTCCGACGATGACGGAGCCACCTGGACGCTGAAGGCAACTCCCGCGTCCCTCACGGCCACGCCGAACGACGGACTAGGGGTCTACCCGGCTCTCGGTTACGGCATCGGCGTCCAGGCGTTCTACAACCTGTGGCTGGCGGTCGACCCGCGCAACTCCGACCAGGTGTTCTTCGGCCTGGAGGAGGTGTTCCAGTCGGTCGCGAACACCGGGCCGACCCCGGGCCTCGGTCAGTTCGAGGTGACTCAGAAGTACTGGGACGTCTGCGGATCCACGACGTACCTGGAGAACGTCTACACCGGGACGACCTGCCCTGACGGCACCCCGGTGTACGGCGGACCCGCGACTCATCCTGACCAGCACGTCGGTGTCATCGCCCGTACTCCTCAGGGGATCCGGCTCTACACGGGCAACGACGGCGGCTACTTCCGGCAGGACAGCCGAGCGCTGCCCGACGGGCGCAACGCCTTCGACCAAGGCCACTGGACGGACATGAACCACCTGGCGTCGGTCGAGCCGTACCACGTCGCCAGGACCCCTGCGGGCCAGTACGTGACGGCCCTGCAGGACAACGGCGGCGGCCTGTTCACGCCGGGAAAGAGCAACACGCTGATCTCCAGCGGTGACGGCGTCTTCGCGATCGCCACGAGCAACCCGGACGTCTTCTACACGTCCGCCCAGGGAGCGGTCCTCTACGTCACCAAGGACCGCGGCAAGCACATCCGCGAGATCCAACCGAACCTGACCGGCGCGAACTTCACCAGCCCGATCGCGATCGACCCGCTCGACGAGAACCATCTCGTGGCCGCGGCCCAGGACGTGAACGAGACCCTCAAGGGCCCGGACACGACGACGACGATCGACCCGCTGCTCTACACGGTGGTCTCCACCGACTGGACGTCCTCCTTCGACGCGGGCACGAGCCCGTACAAGAACCCGGCCACGGGAGCAGCGATCCCCTGGACGTCCCAGGCGCTCGCCGTCCGCGGGGCAGCGGTGTACGACGCGGTCTGCGCCCTGTGCCGCAACGCGCTCGGCGACCCGACGGCGATCCACACGACGGTTGCCACCAACGTCGGCAAAGCGGGGTGCTCCCCGAAGAAGGGCAGCAGCTCCTGCTGGCACCTGGCGGCCGGCAAGGGCCTCCCGCACGTTGCCATCCAGGGCGCCGTCATCGACCCACGGGACGTCAAGACGGTCTACGTCGGTCTCACCGAGAACAGCAACATCGGGTACGACCAGAAGGTCGTCGGAGCGGCCCGCGTCCTGGTGAGCCACGACGCCGGGGAGCACTTCACCGACCTCACCGGAAACCTGCCGCACGCGAACATCCGTGACCTGGTGGTGCGCAACGGGCAGCTCATCGTCGCCGGCGACAACGGCGTGTTCACCGCGCCGCTCGGGTCGTCGCACTGGTCCCGGCTCGGCAAGGGCCTGCCGCAGGTGCGCATCTACGACCTCGACCTGGACCGGACCGGGCGCTACCTCAGCGTCGCTGCGTACGGCCGTGGGGTGTGGGTGCTCGACTTCCAGGCCAAGGCGTCGACCAGCTCTGCGGGGCCCTCCTCCTCGGCGAGCCGGACGCCCGGGACCAAGGCGCCCGTCGGCGCGCTGGCGGCGACCGGACTCGACGCCCGCGGGCTTGTCCTGCTCGGCTTCGGGCTGCTGCTGACGGCACTGCTCGTCCGGCGGCGCCGCCTGAGGTCGTGAGGTCGTGCCGAGGCTAGGGAGCCGGTGGCGGGGCCAGCAGCTCGTGCTCGACCAGTGCGCCCGGCAGGACCAGCCCGAGCAGCTCCTCGCGGGGGATCTCGAGCGCCGCCCCCACCACGCCGGCAAGCACGTCGACGCAGGTGAGCCCTGACGCCAGCACGCCACGTCGGCCCAGCTTGAACGCGATCTTGTCGACGTCGCCCGGCGCTTCCTTGGGCAGGTAGGGACGAAGGTCGGTGGCGGCGGGATCGTGGTCCGGAGCTTCGTTGAGGCACGCGAGCATGAGCCAGCGCGGGCCGCGGTTGCCTCCGGGAACGGCCGCGAGCAGCTCGTCCACCTTGGCCTGAAGGCCCTCGGCCGGCTCGTGCGGATCGACCTCCACCAGCAGCTGGGCGGTGACGCAGACGAAGGCCTCCAGCACGTCCGGCCCCTCCACGTCGTCAGCCAGGAGCGTGTCGAGCAGGTCGACGGCGAGCTCCGTCGACAGGCCCTTCGCGAGGGCGGTCCCGACCGCTTGGGCCGCAGACTCCACGGGCACCTGCCGCCAGAAGCCGGGGCTGATGCCGCCCCTGGTGCGGACGAAGCGCGCCAGCGTGAGGCACTGCCGCAGCGCTCCGGCAGCCACCTCGGCGGTGATGGCCTGTCCGGCGCGGGGCCGGTCCGCGAGGAAGGCGTCGAGGACGCGTACGGGCTCGGCCACCCGCGAGGACCCGCGGCCCTGGAGGTCGAGGGCGTAGGCGCCGAGCGCTGCCGCGGTGCTGCGCAGCCAGGCTCCGCCCGGGCCGCCCTCCTGCTCGACCCGGGTCGCGAGGTCGGAGGCCAGGACCGGGTCGGCGTCAGCGGCCCCTGCGGCGGCGACCGCCAGGTCCACCCAGAGCGAGGCGATCCGGGCCTGACCCGCGTCGCTGACCATCGACAACCGGCGCAGCACCTCCTCGTCCGGGAGCCCTTCACCGAAGGCCGTGCGTCCGAGACGTGCCACTGCGGTGACAGCTGCCTTCAGGGCCTCCTGGTGGTCACCCCCCGACAGGAGCACACCGGCCGTCGTGTCGGGGTCATCAGCCTCCGGGTCGTCGGGGCGGAGCTTGGCGGGCAGCTCGGTGAGCAGCCGCGTGACCTCCGGCTCGAAGGGGCCGGTCTGCTCGATGACCTGCGCGATGGCCTCAGGACCAGCGACCACGATGGCTGTGTTGAGGGCGACGCACAGCCGAGCCCCGAGCTCGGCGGAGAAGTCCTTGTGCGCGTAGTCGAACGCCTGCAGCAGGCGGGTCGACGCCTGGTCGGCCTCGAGGTCACCGCGGTAGTGCGCGAGCACCGCCCGGGCAAGGGTCTGGGCGGGGGAGTGGTCGGCGGCGTGCTCGTGGGCGTCGTCGTGGAGCAGCAGGTCGACGTCATCGGCCAGCCACGGCGTGAGCCGGCCCCGTAGTGCGTCGGCGAGGTCGGTGACGGGTAGCTGCAGCTCGGCGGCCAGGCGCTCGCAGTCGACGGGCTGAGCCCAGAAGCCCTCATCTGGTTCGGCGTCCATGACCGCGAGCAGGACCATGCGACCGTCGTCGCCGGGTTGCCCGGGCAGGGCCGCGACGAAAGGGGCGATGGGCAGCTGCCAGGACAGCGACTGCCCCTCGGACAGGACGCGGACCGTCAGCGTGGACGTACCTGGCCCGTCCCCGTGGACGTCGACCTTCGCGTCGAGGGAGTCGATCCGGTCCCCGCTGCCTGAGGGGAGGAACGTGTAGAGCACGACTGCCGGTTCGAGGGTGTCCGCGGAGTGCGCGTGGAGCACTGCGCCGGCGGCGCAGGCGTAGACGGGCGGACGGTGCTGCTCGGGGGTCACAGGTCCATTCTCGCTGATCGCGCCGATCAGGTGGGCAGCGTGTACTTGAGGTGGTGGCTGAGGTCACCGACCTGGTCCACGAACATGATCCGGGTGTCGAACCACCAGACGCCTTCGACCAGGTGGAACGTGTCGTGGTAGTGCCCGTTGATGATCGGCTGCAGCGGCAGCTCGGCCGTCGCCTGGAAGACGGTGTAGTAGCTGCGGGCCGCTCCCGTCTCGCCGTCGACGAAGACCTGCGCGTTGGTGGTCACGTGCTTGGTCCTCGGGGTGCCCTCGGGGTAGAGCCGCGTCGACTTCTCATACATCGTTCGTACGCGGTCCCGGCCCTCGAAGACCGTCTCGGGCGGGCCGTTCTCGACCCCGCAGATGCGACCGTGAGCGAACAGGTTCGCGACGCCGTCGAAGTCCCCGAGGTCGATGCGCTCGGCATAGGCGTAGAGCAGGTTCTCGATCTCCCTCGCAGCGTCCACGGCCGGATCCTAGAGGCCGGAGGCATCCCGTGTTGACGCAACCAAACGGTTGCGTTATACATGACGCAACCAAACGGTTGCCATCTCAGGAGGAACTCATGCCCATCCCCAACACCATCACCCGCACGCTCGACCTGCCGCACCCGCAGGACAGGGTCTGGTCCGCGATCAGCACGCCCGAAGGGCTGTCGAGCTGGTTCGGCCACAAGGTCGAGGGCGACGTCGCCCCCGGCAGCGAGGTGCTCATGACCTGGAACGAAGGACACGTCGCGCACCTGTCGGT
>JAODNB010000188.1 GCA_025464795.1 Frankiales bacterium | reverse complement strand
GCCGACGGGCGAGCCACCAGGCAAGGGCACCGCACAGCAGACCGAACCCCAGCACGACCAGCAGGTAGCTGCCGTCGGCCGCGACGAACGCCTTCGTGCTCTCCAGGTCGTCCGTCGACGCCCCGGTCGAGGTGTAGTGGACGACGTAGCGCGGCGCGACCGCGGACCACAGCAGACCCGCCGGGGCACCGAGGAGCACGGACGCGACCACGACACCGAAGAAGGCAGTGAGGTCCTCCTTGCGGCGCGAGGGCGGAGGCTCGGCCACCACTGCCGCGACGGGCGGAGCCCAGAAGTCGGCCGTCATGCGCGGACCGCCCGCCGGAAGGACGCTGACGCCAGCGACAGCGCGACGACGGACACCACCAGGCACACTCCCAGGTCTTGGACGAGCAGGCCGGCATCGAGGTGCCGGGAGAACGACGACGCGAGGGCGTCGGTGGCGTAGGTCGAGGGGACGGCCGCGCGCACCCACTGGACGACCTCGGGCAGCCGCTTCTCGGGGATGATCCCCAGGAACAGCACCCCGGACATGCCGAGCTGTCCCGCGACGGTCGCCAGCTCCGGTCGCGGGGCGAGCAGCCCGAGGCACGCGCCGAGTCCGGCGAGCGACGCACCCGCCAGCGGCAGCACCCCGATCAGGACCCACAGGTGGCTCAGGGGCAGGCCGTACAGGAGCGAGCCGATGATGCTGGTGAGCACGGCCCCCGGGATCGTGAAGGTGGCGTAGGAGGCCGCCGTGGCGAGCACCACGAGGCTGCCCGACACCGGCAGCGTCGCGTAGTGGTCGAGCGCTCCGGACCCCCTGAGCAGGCCGAAGCGCTGCGAGAGCAGGTTGAGGGCCACGAACGCGACGACCAGCACGGTCGAACCGGCGACCACCTGCTGCGACGTCGTGCGACTGCCCTCGTCGACGACTCCGCGCAGCAGCAGCAGGATGCCGACGGACTGCAGGGTGGCCACGAACAGCAGCGGCACCCGGGCGGCTCGGGCACGGCTGACCTGCCCGGCGTACAGGGCGAGGAACGCGTTCACCCGCGCTCCAGGTCGCTGTCGCGACCACCCAGGGCGAGGTAGACGTCCTCCAGGGTGGGCGTGGCCAGCGTGAAGTCGTCGAGAGCGGCAAGGGTGGCCCCGGACGTCAGGCGTGCCAAGGCGTCGCGGGCGACGTCGGCGGGAAGCCGGGCGCTCCAGCGGCGGCCGTCGACCGTGGACCTGGCCAGCAGCGCGGCCACCGTCGGGTCCTCGAGCGGCGGGTCTGCGCGCCACACCAGGTCCAGCCGGACGTCGTCGCTGACCAGGGCCTTGAGCCGACCAGGAGTGTCACAGCCCATCACCCGGCCGTGGTCGAGCACAGCCACCCGGTCCAGGACCTGCTCAGCCTCGAGGACGTTGTGGGTGACGAGCACGACCGTGGTGCCGGCCTCGGTACGGCGACGCCTGAGGAGGTCCCAGACGGCTCGTCGCGCCGTCACGTCGAGGCCTGTGGTCGGCTCGTCGAGCACGAGAAGCGGCCGGTCCCCGACGAGCGCAGCGGCGACGTGGGCGAGCCGTCGCTGCCCACCGGAGAGCCGGGTCAGCGGCCGGTCGCGCAGCGGTGCGAGCGCGAGCTCCTCCAGCAGAACCTCGGTGGCAGCGCGGGCATCGCGCTTGGAGAGCCCCCGCAGCCGACCGGTCGTCTCGATCGCGAGCGAGACCGGCAGGTCGTTGAGAGCCGGCTCGTCCTGGGCGAGGTAGGCGAGCACTCCGCTGGCGGAACGGGGGTCCGCGGTGACGTCGCGCCCGAGCAGACTGACGGTGCCGGAGTCCGGCTTCATCACCCCGACGAGCTGGCGCACGAGAGTGGTCTTGCCGGCTCCGTTGGGGCCGAGCAGCCCGAAGACCTCACCGGTGAGGACCTCCAGCGTGACGTCGTCGGTGACCCGGGTGCCGTCCTTGTGGCTGCGGATGAGGTGCGTCAGCGAGACGGAGACGGTGCGGGTCGGCGCGGGATCCGTCACCGTCCTCGTGACAGTCCTCGTGACAGGCAGGGCGGGACCTCGATCTCGTACGCGCTGGCGTGGGCTCCCTACGGTACTTCGCCAGGTCCCCGGGCTGCCTACTAGCCTTTGCCGCGTGAAGCTGCGAGGGCTCGTCGTGCTCCTGGCCACTCCCGTGCTCCTGGCTGGGTGCTCAGGGAGCACGACCCCGGTCGTCGACCCGCAGGCCGCCGCGTCCGCGCCGGTGCCGGGCGTGACCCTCCCTCCGGACGCGAGGGTCGACCTCGTCCCTCGTCCCGACGAGGTCCCCGCCGGCATGGTCCCCGTGCTGTCCGGCTCCGGCCCACGTGACCTGAAGACCGTGGCGGGCTACAGCGGTACGGGTGCGACGCAGACCGCAGCCGCCGCCCGGCTGACCGCACACGGCTTCAACGGCGCCTACGTGGCCCAGTACGCCAACCCCTCGACGGGCCAGGTGCTGTCGGTCGTCGCCTCGTCGTTCAAGGACAGCGCCGGTGCCGCCGCCGACTTCGCAGACGACCTGAGGGGAGCTGCCGGCACGAAGGTGAGCACCCCGACGATCGGCGAGCAGTCCTCCGTCACCACGCAGACCGTGCCGGGCTCTTCCGCGAAGGAGCTCGTGCTGGTGCGGTTCCGCAAGGGGCTGACGACCTGGTCGCTCGCCTACCAGGCCGGGTCGACCACGGAGCCGCAGGTCGCGATCGCGCTGGCCGACGTGCTCGTCAAGCGGACGACTGCCTGACCTTGCGCCACGCGGCGAGCGCCGCGACGAGGCCGAGCGCGATCCAGGGCAGCGAGGTCGGCAGTCCGGTCGCCGGCAGCCGGCCCCCGGGCTGGGCCGTGACCGGGGTCTTGACCGGCTTCGTCGGCGGGCTCGTCACGGGGGCTTTCACCGGGGCTGTAGCGAAGGCGCCCTTGGTGAGCCGCACGACGTAGAAGCCGCTGTTTCCGTCGGTGTACCAGATCTCGTTGCGTGCGGGAACGAACGCCGGGGCGCTCATCGCGAACGCGCCCGAGTGGTAGATGTCGACGCCGGGCTTGATCGGCCCGTTGAAGTACGCGATCTCCTTGGGGTGGAAGGGGTCCTTGATGCTGAAGACCCGCAGGCCGCTCACGATGAAGCTGCAGGCCACGATCGTCGGGTCCGTGCGCTGCGGCACCGCGCAGTAGTGCCCGGCGTACCCCTGGACGGGGCTCTGCGCACCGGGGTCGTTCTTCTGGTCGGACAGCCGGGCCGCCGGCTGGTTGACGGCGAGCCTCATGTTGCTGATCACCTTCGGCGCCTTCTCGTTGCCGATGTCGATGATCCGAGCCGCGCCGACGTGCGCCGCCGGGTTGTAGAGCCCGTTCTGCGGGTTGCTGAAGTCAGGGTTGGTCGTCGAGCTGGTGTACTCGTCGACCTCCACGATGTACGGGTGGCCCTTGATCGTGATGGGCAGCGCGTTCTGCGGGATGGACACCTCGGGCCAGGTGATGTGGCTGACCAGCGGAACGGTCGGGTTGAACTGGTGGGCGGCAATGCCGGACACGTCGAGGATGGTCAGCCCCGGGGTGTCGGGGTTGCCGATGTCGGCGACGTAGAGGCGCTTGCCGTCATCGCTCACGCTCATGCCGTGCGCGGCGTACATCGGGGAGAACCACAGGATGCTGGGGAGCGTCGGGTTGGTGAGGTCGACCGCAGTGATCGTGTGGCCGCTGGTGGAGCTCACGTAGAACACCGTGCCGTCCGGGGAGAACGCGCTCTCGTGGCCGAGGATCCCGAGCGGGGTGCTCGAGTCGAGGACCGGCTTGCGACAGTCCTTGGACATGTCGTAGACGTCGACGAAGCCGGGGTTGGTGCTCGGGTAGCCCATGTCGGCGGCGATCAGACCGCGCTTGGCGTTGATGCGCAGGGACTCGTGCGGGCTGAGCATCGCGGGGGTGCTCAGCGTCGCGGTGTGGACCGGATGGGCCGGGTCCTTCATGTCCATGATGAACACGCCGAGCCCCTCCGTCGCGTTCGTCGCCGTGTCCCGGGGGAACAGCAGCGTGCTGTCGAAGATCGCGCAGTCGTGGCCGGCCTTGTCGACGTACCGGTGCACCTGGAAGCCGCCGGTGCTCAGGAAGTGGGCGACCTGGACGGTGTTGCAGCGGTAGCCCTTCGCGGCCCGGCCGCTGTCGACCTCGGACTTCGGAACCCTCCCCTGCACGCCGGTCTCGGGCAGCGACTGGCTGTCGCACGGGAGCTGCGGGATGGGGGCCGACGAGATCGTCGACGCTGCCTGGCTCGGGGCGGCACCCGGGAGCAGGAGCACGAGAGCCGCGGCGACGAGCAGGCGAGCGGGGCGCGAGGTCATGCCCTGAGTATCACCCTTTGTTTCACCGACCGGCGACTAAGGTGACCGCGTGGAACCCATCAAGCTCTGCGGCGGGACCCTCGAGGTCGAGCACCCGGACGAGGTCCTCCTGGACTACGTGGACGTGCGCAACGGCTACAGCTACCCCGCGTACGACCGGTTGATCACCAACGGCTCGCCAGAGCTCGTCGACGGCGACCTGCTGGCGCCGGCGCTGATGGGCGTCCACATCGACGCCGGCCGCTTCTCGCTGCTTCGCGAGATGCTCCCTGCCCTCGAGGCCGTCTCCGAGCTGCCCGAGGTCTCTCTCGAGGACGCCGACGACGACCACGTCATGTGCGTGGCAGGCCTGTTCGGGATCCTCGACGAGCCCCGCTACGCCGGCCGTGGGGTCCGCGGCACCATCGTCAGCAAGGTGCTGCACCGCAAGCGCCCTGACCTCGTGCCCATCTACGACAGCCGCATCT
>JAODNB010000187.1 GCA_025464795.1 Frankiales bacterium | reverse complement strand
ACGAGTGGAGGTTCGCCGACGGCCACTCGATCATCCTGCTGTCTGAGGGCCGGCTGCTCAACCTCGGCAACGCGACCGGCCACCCGTCCTTCGTGATGAGCAACTCCTTCACGAACCAGGTGCTCGCCCAGATCGAGCTGTGGACCAAGCTCGAGGAGTACCCGCTCGGCGTGTACGTGCTGCCCAAGCACCTCGACGAGAAGGTGGCTCGCCTGCACCTCGACGCCCTCGGCGTCCGCCTCACCGAGCTGCGCAAGGACCAGGCCGAGTACATCGGAGTCGACGTCGACGGGCCCTACAAGAGCGACCACTACCGCTACTGAGCAAGGCGCATCCGGCAGGCCGGTCACCCCTCGGGGTGGCCGGCCTCCGGCGTCTCATCGGCGCCCCAAGCGCGGTTGACGAGGACGACGCGGAACCCGTCCGGGTCGAGGACCGTCACGCCGCAGGTGTCCCAGTAGGGGTTGCGACTCGGCACTGTCGCCAGTCCCTCGGCAAGGCGGTGCACCTCTGCGTCGCTGCCGACGTACAGGACGAGCAGCGACTCGTCGTGCGGCACCGGAGGAGCGAGATGATCGGTCGCCGTGAGCTCGAGATGGGCCTTCGTCCCGGGCACGTCGAGCATGACGCCGTCGTACCCGTCGTGAGCCGCGAAGCGGCCGATCTCCGGCAGCCCGAGCCGGTCTCGGTAGAAGGCGACGGCGCTCTCGAGCCGAGGGGTCTGCCGGGCGACGCGCAGCTGCAGGCCGGTCGAGCGCCCGGTGCCGCGGAGGTACTTCACGCGCAGGTTGAGGAACGGCTTCTCGATCGCGGAGTAGGTGAGGAACGCCAGTGCGAAGGTGATAGGTAGCGCGACCAGCAACCCGGACAGGAAGCCGGACGCGACCGTCCCCTTGGTTCCGAGGATCAGGTGGTTCGCGGTCGTGACGACACCGACCACGACGGCGTAGTGCAGCAGGTAGACCGAGAAGCTGACCTCTCCGAGGCGTGCGAGCACCCGGGTGACGACGCCCCGACGCCTCTCGAAGACCGCGACGTAGGAGGCGATGACGGTCGCCCAGACGAGACCCTCGACATCCACCCAGGCGACGCGCCAGCCCTCGGGCTCGGCGAACCCGTGGGCCTGGTTGAAGCCCCACAGCATCGCGACGGCCGCCGCAGCGGAGAGCGGGAGCAACCAGGCGCGGACCCAGTGGCGCCTCGTGGTGAAGACCCAGGCGGCGAGCATGCCGAGCAGGAACTGGTCCATCCGGCCGAGCAGGGAGAAGTACGTGAGCCGGTTGAGGTCCAGGTGCGGCTGGGCCACCCAGATCAAGGTGCGCAAGGCCAGGAAGGCGACGATCAGGCGGATGAGCACCGAGGGGCCGCTCTTGTTGAGCAGCCGCAGCAGGAACGGGAACACCAGGTAGAACTGCAGCTCCACCGAGACCGCCCAGAACATCGCCCCCCAGATGGTGTTGCTCGCCGCGGCACCGGGGAAGTCGGCGAGCGGGAACAGCGACTGCGCGAACGAGCTGAGGTCGAAGGCCACGCCGGTGGACGAGACGCCGATGAAGAGCAGGATCAGGTACATCGGGTAGATCCGCAGCAGCCGGTTCACCAGGAAGCGCCCGTACTGGATCTCCTTGCCCAAGGTGCCGAGGGTGAAGATGAACCCGCTCAGGACCATGAACAGCGAGACGCCGGTGTGGCCCTCGAAGACCAGCGTCTTGATCGGGTTGTGGCTGTACGGCCAGTCGATGCCCGGGTTGAAGGTCCGGCCCTTGCCGGCCACGGTGATGAGCTGCGTCGAGTGGTAGAGCAGCACCAGGGTCGCTGCGTACGCCCGCAGGTGGTCGACCGGGTAGAGGTACCGCTGGTTGGCGCTGCGCACGCCCGAACGCTAGTCGACACGCGTGCGCGGAAGCGTCAGGCTGGCGCGGAGATGCCGACGAGCTTGTCGGGGTTGGAGACCATCCGGATCCCGGTGATCTGGCCCTCGACGACCTCTACGGCGACGGCCATGATGACGACGCCGTCGACGAGGCCCACGACGCCGGCCTCGCCGTTGACGGTGGCCTCCACGTACGAGATCGGCGGGCCAGGTTTGGCGACGACGCCGATCAGGAAGCGCGCCACCCGGTCTGCCCCGAACACCGGTCGTCGGGCGGCGCTGACCTTGCCGCCGCCGTCGCTGACTAGGACCGCGTCTGCTGCGAGCATCGAGGTGCAGGCGGCGAGGTCGCCGGTCTGGCACGCGAACAGGAACGACAGCGACAGCTCACGTGCCTGCTGCTTGTCGGCAGTGAACCGGGTGCGCCGGGCGTCGACGTGCCCGTGCGCCCGCGACACGAGCTGACGGCAGGCCGCAGGTGAGCGCTCGAGCATCGAGCCGACCTCGTCGTAGTCGTAGCGGAACACCTCGCGCAGCAGGAACGCCGCGCGCTCGGCCGGTGACAGCTCCTCGAGCAGGACGAGGAAGGCCAGGGACACCGAGTCCGCGAGCTCGACAGCGACCTCTGGTCCGTCGACGAGAGGCTCGGGCAGCCAGGGCCCGACGTACGTCTCGCGACGGGCGCGAGCGGACCCGAGGACGTCGAGGCACAGCCGGGTGACGACCGTCGTCAGCCAGGCCGCGTCGTTGTCGAGCCCGGAGGCCCGGTCCCACCTCAGCCAGGCCTCCTGGAGGACGTCCTCGGCCTCCGACGCCGACCCGAGCATCCGGTAGGCGAGGGCGAACAGGGCCGGACGGGCAGCCAGGAACGCGTCCATCAAGCCGGCCAGGCCGGCACCGCACAGGAGGCGCTGAAGCCCTGCGACACCAGACCGAGCCCGGCGTTGAAGCGGGACCGGTAGGACTCCAGCGCCACCCATGCTGCGAGCTCGGTCAGCTCCTCGACGTCGAAGACTGCTTGCAGCCGGCCGGCGAGCTCGTCGTCCACCGTGGCGGGCGTGGCGGTGGCACGCTCTGCGAACTCCAGCACCAAGCGCTCCCGCTCGTCGTAGACGTCACTGGTCCGCCAGCGTCCCACGTCACGCACCTTGGCCGGGTCGATCCCGTCGGTGACGCCCAGGTAGTAGCTGTAGTCGATGCACCAGCTGCAGCCGATGGCGCCGGAGACCGCCTGGACGGCCAGGTGCCGAAGGTGCGGGTCGAGCTTGGTCCACCGGCGAGCGACGACCGTCTCGAGCGCACCGTTGGCCAGCAGGACACCGGAGTGGTTGCCGGCTGCAGCGGCAGGCTGGAGGTCGCCGTACTTGCGGCGGGCGTAGCGCAGCAGGGTGCGCGACAGCCGGGACGGCGGGCTGGGGTCGAGAGGTACGTAGGCCACGGGGAGGCTCCTTCCGAGAGCGGACAACCCTTCGACGACGGAGCCTGGCCAGCTGTGACACCCGTGAGATCTCCGAAGGGGGGTCCCGGATTCACCCACGTTTCAGGGAGGAAGCACGGGATGCGTGGCGAACCTCACAGCCATGATCACTTCCCGCCACCACGTGGCTGCGCTGGCGTGCGCTGCCGCAGCGCTCACGGCGTGCTCGAGCGCCCCTGCCCCAGCGTCCCTTGTGGCGCCCACTGGAGGGCCCGAAGCGCCCACCCAGGCGAGTGGCGCCCCCACCGTCGACCCGGTGACGGGCAAGGTCACGGTCCCGACGAAGCCAGGGGCACCAGGGGCGCCGGCGGGCGGGACCGCGGGAAGTGGTCCGAACGGAGGCACAGGCGGTACGGGCGGGGGCACGTCGGGCGGCGGCAGCGGAACGAGCGGTGGCGGGTCGACGGGCACGAGCCTGCAGGCCGGTGACCCTCCCGGCACCCGCTCCCACCTGTTCACGCCGAAGGAGGACCGGATCGGGATCACGCCCACCTCGATCACGATGTGCGCCCACGCGGCCCTGACCTACGGCGCTGCGTTCAACACCACCGACGCTGACTTCAACGTCTTCTGGTCGAGCGTCAACGACCACGGCGGCATCTTCGGCCGCAAGGTGAACGTGACCTACGAGAACGACAACTACACGGCCGCGGACGCCAAGACGGCGGCGACGGCGTGCCACGCCAAGAACCCCTTCATGCTGCTCGGCGGGATCGGGTTCGACCAGATCCCCGCGGTGCGCAACTACGTCGAGACGGTGCACCAGCTCTACCTGCACCACACCGCGACGATCGAGGGCACGGCCGGGCAGAAGTACTCCTTCTCGGAGCTCCCCACCGTGGAGCGGCTCGGCCGCAGCTTCGCCCAGCTCGCGCACGAGCAGTTCCCCGGTAGGAAGATCGGCATCATCGAGCGTGACAGCCCGAACTGGTCGCCCGGGGTCGCCGCCTTCAAGCAGGAGGCCAAGAAGTACGGCCTGAAGATCGTGGCTGACGACAAGGTCACTCTCAACCAGGGCAACTACACCCAGCAGCTGCTCGACATGAAGAACGCCGGCGCGGAGGTGATGCTGGGCTGGGAGAACGTCCTGTCGATGACGGAGATGATCAAGCAGGCCAAGTCCCAGGTCTACAGCCCGCACTGGATGGTGGTCGGCTCGAACCTGATGACGCAGACCCTCGGCAAGGACTCGGTGAGCCCGCCCATCGTCGGCTCGGTGATGTTCGACCCGTACAGCTTCGGTGACTACTCCGGCGGGTTCGCGCGCTACGCGGACGACATGAAGCTGTTCGAGGCGCAGTACAAGCAGTACCGGCCGAAGGCAGACCTGAAGGGCGTCGGTGGCGACCTGCTGTTCCTCAACTGGACGGCGCAGAAGGCGCTGTACGCCCAGCTGCAGCTGTGCGGCAAGGACTGCACGCGCAACAGGTTCATCGATGTCCTCACCTCGTACCGGGGTCGTCCCAGCTCGAGCTCCTGTGACATCGACTTCCCGAACAGCGACGGCTATCGCGGTGCGAACCAGCTGAACTTCGTGACCGCCTACCGGGCGCCGGACGGCACCTACAACTTCAAGATGCTCAAGCCCTGCGTCGGCCCCTGATGGGTCAGGTCCTCGTCTTCGGCCTGATCTCCGGAGGCATCTACGGGCTGTTCGCACTCGGTGTCGTCATGGTCTTTCGCGGCACCGGCGTGCTGTCCTTCGCCCAGGGGGAGATCGGCACGGCTGCGCTGTACGTCGCGGCGTACCTCATCAACGACCAGGGGCTGCCGTGGGTCGTCGGTGCGCTGGGCGCCCTCGTGTTCGGCATCGGTGTCGGTGTGCTGTTCGAGCTGCTCGTCGTCCGCAGGATGATCGGCGCCGACCCCGTGTCCACCGCTGTGGCGACGGTCGGTCTGCTCCTGCTCATCACGACGATCGAGATCCAGTACGCGGGCTCCACGCTCATCTCCGTGAGGGGCCCCATCAGCCAGCACTTCGCCGTGTTCGGCGTGGAGGTCACCGGCACCCAGGTGCTCGGCGTCCTGCTCGCGCTGGCGCTCGGCTTCGGCCTGCAGTCGCTGCTGCGACGCACCGACTTCGGACTCGGGATCCTCGCCGCAGCGCAGGACCCGACGGCGGTGCGCCTGGTCGGCGTTCCGCTGTCCCGCGTCTCGGCAACGGTCTGGGGTGCTGGGGCAGCGCTGTCGGTGATCGCGGCCCTCCTCGTCGAGCCGGGCATCGGCGTGTTCGCACCGGGCTTCGCCTCTCAGCTCTACCTGGTCGGCCTCGCGGCGGCCGTCATCGGCGGGCTGACGAGCCTGCCGGGAGCGGTCATCGGAGGCCTCGCCCTGGGGTTGGTGGAGGCGGCTGCCAACAAGTGGTTCGGTCAGTCGGGCGTCCACGGGCTGCGCTACGTCGTGGTCCTCATCGTGCTGCTCGTGGTCCTGGTCGGTCGTCAGCTGCTGCCTGAGCTGCGGGCCCGCTTCGACACCCGCGCTGAGGCGGTCGCGTGAGGCGCGCGCCCTGGATCCTGGTTGCCCTCATCGCCGCGATCGTGCTGCCGCCGCTCATCGGACGGTCCGCGCTGCTGTCGGACACGAACGCGCTGCTGCTCTGCCGAGGGTGCGTGATGGCCCTGGCGGGCCTGTCGCTCAACCTCCTCATGGGCTACGCAGGGCAAGTCTCGCTCGGCCAGTTCGCGTTCGTCGGGGTCGGTGCCTTCACCCTCGCCCACGTCACGGGAGTCACCGACCTGAGGCTGCCGTGGGTGGTCGGCATGCTGGCCTCCGCCGCGCTCGGCGCCGTAGTCGCCTTCCTCGTCGGGCTGCCCGCCCTGCGCCTGCGGGGCCTCTACCTCGCCATCGTCACCATCGGCGTCGTCTACGCCTGCTCCGAGTCGCTGTTCATCGCGCAGGGGATCGGTGGCGGTTCCGCCGGCAAGGTCGTTCCGCCGCCCTACGTCGCGGCGGACGCGATCTCCCGCAACTGCGACCTGCTGGCCGTGGGCCTGGTGCTGCTGGTCGTCATGTGGCACCTCGACACGAACCTCACCCGGTCCCGACTCGGCCGCGCCTTCCACGCCGTCAAGGCCGATGAGCGGGTCGCTGCCTCCTTCGGCATCGACGTCGCCAGCTACAAGCTGCTGGCCTTCGTGCTCTCGGGCGCTGTCGCTGGACTCGCTGGGGGGTTCTTCGGCACGACCATCGGAACGGTCCAGGCTGCGTCCTTCACCTACGCCGACTCCCTCGGCCTCGTGGTCATCGTGGTCGTCGGGGGCCTGGGCAGCCGGCCGGGTGTCGTCGGGGTCGCCTTCGGCACGACCGTGCTGCCGAGCCTGCTCGTCACCCTGTTCGGGTCGGGGATCCGCGGCTACGACCTCATCTTCAACGCAGCCGTGCTGGTCTACACCATCACCCGCAACCCGACCGGTATCGCGGGCGCGATCCGGGAAGCCCGTACGAAGGCACTGGAGCGCAGGGGCGGTGAGCCGCCCTTGCCACCGACCCGCCCGAACCTTCCCTCTCTCGGCCGGCCGAGCGCGCTGCCGGCACCGCGGCGCGCGGCTGCGGGTCAGCCCGTGCTGGCGGTGCGCGACATCGGCGTGCGCTTCGGTGGGCTCCGTGCCGTCGACGGCGCGTCCATCACCGTCGATCGAGGGACCATCGTCGGGCTGATGGGACCGAACGGCGCCGGCAAGACCACGCTGTTCAACGCCATCACAGGTGCGCTGCGCCCGGACAGCGGCACGGTCACCTTCCTCGGCGAGGACGTCTCGCACCTGCCGACGCACCTGCGGGCAGCCCGCGGGATGGGACGCACCTTCCAGCTCATCGGGCTCGCCAAGGACCAGAGCGTGTACGAGAACCTGCTGATCGCTCAGCACCTCGCCGCGCCCTACAGCGTTGGCAGTGCCCTGTCGGGGCTCGGTGCGAGCCGCGCGCTCGAACGGGAGATCCGCTCGCGCGCCGACCAGACGATCGAGGGGCTGGGGTTCGAGCGGTTCGCGAGCACCCCGGTCGGCAAGCTGTCCCATGGTCAGCAGCGCATCGTGGAGATCGGCTGCTGCCTGGTCACCAGCCCGGAGCTGGTGATGCTCGACGAGCCGAGCGCAGGCATGAGCCCGGCGGCGTCGGAGGACCTGGCCCTCACACTGCAGGACGTGCGGGACAAGCTCGGGCGCACGGTCCTGCTGATCGAGCACAACGTGCCGCTGGTGCTCGGCGTCGCCGACGAGCTCTACGTCATGGCAGCGGGTGAGGTCATCGCCAACGGCGAGCCGCTCGACGTCGTCACCCGACCGGAGGTCGTCACCGCCTACCTCGGCAGCTCCTACGAGGAGGCCCTCAAGTGAGCACTCCGTTGCTCCAGATCCTCGACGTCACAGCGGGTTTCGGTGCGACGACCGTCCTGCACGGCGTCAGCATCGACGTCCCCGAGGGATCCATCGCCGGCATCTTCGGGCTCAACGGCGCGGGCAAGAGCGTCACGTTGAAGACCGTCGCGGGAGTCGTCCCTGCTCGGTCCGGCCAGGTGCTCCTCGACGGTGAGGACATCACCCGGTGGGGGCCGGAGAAGCGCGTCGCCCGCGGGATGGGTCACATCCCCCAGGGCCGGCAGGTCTTCCCCGAGCTGACGGTCGAGGAGAACCTCCGGCTGGGCGCCTACACCCTGCGCCGCCGGGACCGGTCGAGGTACGCCGCCTCCCTGGACGCCGTGTACGACCGGTTCCCCGTGCTGCGGGAGCGGCGCAGCCAGCTCGCGGGCACGATGAGCGGTGGCCAGCAGGCATCCCTGTGCGTGGGGCGAGCGCTCATCAACCAGCCTCGGCTGGTGCTGGTCGACGAGCCGTCGGCCGGGCTCTCCCCGGTCGCCGCGCTAGAGCTGCGCGAGGTCCTCCGGGACGTCGCTGCGACGGGGGTGACGATGGTCCTCGTCGAGCAGAACATCGCCTTCGGGCTGTCCCTCGTCGACACCGCGCACCTCATGCAGACCGGCACCGTCGTGCACTCCTCGCCGGTCGGTGACCTCGACGACGCGACCCTCGCCACGCACCTCGGCATCGGCTCGGTGCTAGGCGCGGCCACCAGCCGGATGCTCAGCTCGCGGGCGACGCCCGAACCTCCGAAGAAGGGAAAGCCCCGTGTCCGTCGTACTGCGTGAGGACGGCGCCGAGATCTGGTGGGAGGCCACCGGACCCGAAGGCGCACCGGCCGTCGTCCTGGTGATGGGGCTCGGCTACCCGGGCGCCATGTGGTGGCGCCAGGTCCCTGCCCTGTCCGAGCGCTACCGGGTCGTTGTCGTCGACAACCGCGGCGCAGGTCACACCGGGGACGTCGTGGGTGCGCCGTACACCGTGGCGACGATGGCAGGCGATGTCGTCGCGGTCTTGCAGGCTGCGGGGGAGTCCCGGGCGCACCTGGTCGGCATCTCCATGGGCGGGACGATCGTGCAGGAGGTGGCCCTCACACGTCCGGAGCTCGTCCGCTCGCTGACCCTCATGGCCACGCACTCGGGGATCGCGCACGCGGTGATGAACCCTGACGCCATCGCGATGCTTCAGGCCCGGGCCTCGATGACGGCGGATGAGGCGGCCGAGGCCTCGATCCCCTTCAACTACGCGCCCGCCACCCCGCGGGCCCTCGTGCAGGAGGACTGGGACGTCCGGCTGCCTCTTGCCTGCAGCGTCGAGGGCTACACCGCCCAAGCCGTGGGCGCCTCCGCCTGGGACTCACTGGACCGGCTGCCGTCCCTCGACGTCCCCACGCTGGTGGTGCACGGGGAGCTGGACGCTCTCGTTCCCCTGGCCAACGGCGAGCTGCTCGCCAAGACCATCCCGGGGGCGGAGCTCGTCGTCGTCGCGGAGGCCAACCACGTGCTGACGACCGACAAGGCAACCGAGGTCAACGCGCTGCTGCTCGACTGGTTCGACCGGCAGACGTGACCACCCTCAGGTCCGTACCCGGGAGGCGCACGCCGATCGAGACGCGGCTGCCGCGCGACGCGGCCCTGCTGGTGCTCGAGCTGGGACTACCTGCCGACCGGCCCTGGTCCCAGGCCCTGTGACGTCTCGAGGAGACTGTCAGAAGGGGGCCGCGAACCCGTCGCTCGGGACAGGTGGCGGTGGGCCGGAGGGCGCGGACACCTGAGGTGTCGCCGTTGCCGGCGGCACGTAGCGGGTCTCGAGCAGTGCCTCCGCACGACGACGGCGCTCGGCGAGAACGGCTGATAGGTAGGCCCACTCAGGCGTTCCAGGTGGCGGCTCGGGCGTGACCACCGCGGCGACGGCAGCCACCAGCCGGCCGCCCAGCTCGGTGCGGGCGGCGTCGGTGAAGCCGGCGCTGCGAGCCAAGAAGGTGCGCACGGCCAGGGCCACGTCGTCCGACAGCCGCGACAGGTCGAGGGTCGCTGCCCAGGCGACCAACGGACCCGGCATCAGGACGGGCGGCGCCTGGGTGCTGATGACCCGCTCCTGGATCACCACCGTTCCCGCGGCGAGGTCACCGAGGCGCTTGCCGTCCTCGCGGACGAGCCCGCTGATCACCCCACCGGCGAACAGCGTCACCCCTGGCTTCTCCACCAAGAACCCGATCAGGCCGCGGACGAAGGCCTGGCGGAACGCGATCGGGCCAGCGTCGTCCCGCACCACCCGCAACCCCATCGCCATCTTGCCGACCGTCCTGCCCTTGGTCAGGGTCTCCAGGACGACGGGGTAGGCCAGCCCCGCCAGGGCGAAGCAGATGATGCTCATCGCCGCGACGGCCGCCTCGTTCGTGACCGCCCCGGACGCGAACAGGGCCAGCAGGAGCAAGAAGAAGCCGGAGCCCTGGATGAGCCCGTCGAGAGCACCGGCCAGCAGCCGAGAAGGAAGGCCGGCGGTGCGAACGTCGAGGGCGACGGCCTCACCCGTGACGAGCTGCGTCACCGAGCACCTCCCTGCCCACGTCCCCGAGCGGCCGGCCCACCGGGCCACCTAGTCTGCCTTCTCGTGGACCTCGATGCGTACCTCGCCGCCCACCGCGGCGAGTGGGACCGCCTTGAGGTCCTCCTCGGCAGGTCCTCGTCGCCCAGGTCCATGACCGGCGCGGAGGTCGACGAGCTGGTCGAGCTCTACCAGCGCGTGGCCACCCACCTGTCCCTGCTTCAGAGCACCAGTCGCGACCCGGTGCTGCTCGGACGGCTCTCCTCCCTCGTCGCGCGCGGCCGGAACGCGGTCGCCGGGACCCGGCAGGCGGCGTGGCGGGACGTCGCTCGCTTCTTGTCCGTCGACTTCCCGGCCGTGCTCTACCGGACCCGCTGGTGGTGGGGTGCCTGCGCGGTCGGCTTCGTGCTGGTCGCGTTCGGCTGGGCGGCGTTCCTGGTGTCTCACCCGGAGGCCCAGGCCACCCTCGCCCCGCCGGAGACGATCCAGCAGCTCGTCAACCACGACTTCGCCGACTACTACAAGCAGGCACCCGCGCAGGACTTCGCCGCGAAGGTCGCCACCAACAACGCCCTGATCGCGGCGGCCGCGGTCGCGAGCGGAGTGCTGCTCGGCCTTCCGGTGCTGCTCATCCTCTACCAGAACGCCGTCGGTGTCGGCATCGTCGGTGGCTACCTGGCCGCCAACCACAAGACAGGGCTGTTCTTCGGCCTGATCCTTCCGCACGGGCTGCTCGAGCTCACCAGCGTCTTCGTGGCGAGCGGGCTCGGCCTGAAGATGGGCTGGACGGTCATCGACCCCGGGCTCCGCACCCGGTCGCGGGCGATCGCCGAAGAGGGGCGAGCCCTCGTGGTCGGGGCGGTCGGCCTGGCCCTGATGCTGGTCATCAGCGGCATCATCGAGGCGTTCGTGACCCCGAGCGGCCTGCCGACGTGGGCGCGCATCGGCATCGGCTGCCTGGCCGAGCTGGGCTTCCTGTACGTCGTGTTCGTGCTCGGCCGTCGAGCTGTCCAGGCCGGGGTCACGGGCGATGTGGAGGAGTCCTTCCGCGGCGCCGACGTCCCCAGCTCCGGCTGACCGAGCGCGCAACGTCCTGAGGACGTCGCGAGGGGATCGCGGGGTGTCAGAGCCGACCGGCGGCCTTCAGGGCGAGGTAGGCGTCGGCGACCGCGGGCGCGAACCTGGCGGGCGGTGCGTCGACCACTTCCACCCCGCGCTTGCGCAGCTCGGCGGTGAGCTGGCGCCGCTCGACCCGCGCCCGTTCGGCGGCCGCCGCGGCGTACACGCTGTCGACGTCCCCCCGGCCCGCGAGCAGCTCCTCGACGCGGGGGTCACCGACGCTGGCGAGCACGACGGTGTGCCGGCTGGTGAGCGACGACAGGACAGGCAGAAGACCCTCGTGCAGGGGAGCCGCGTCGAGGGCCGTGAACAGCACGACGAGCGACCGCCTCCGCGACCGGCGCAGGACCTCGGACACGAGCCGCCGGCCGTCGGTCTCGACCAGCGCCGGCTCGAGGAGGGCGGTGACGTCGACCAGAGAGGCGAGGACGTCCTGCCGGGAAGCGCCCTCGACCGCGCCGCGGACCTCGCGGTCGATCGCGAGCAGGTCGACCCGGTCACCGGCACGGGACGCCAGGGCACCCAGCAGCAGAGCGGCGTCGAGCGCCGCGTCGAGGCGCGGGACGTCGCCGACGCGGCCGGCGGAGGTACGGCCGGTGTCGAGCACCAGCAGCAGCCGGCGGTCGCGCTCCGGGCGCCAGGTGCGCACGACGACGTCGCCGCGCCGAGCCGTCGCACGCCAGTCGATGGCACGGACGTCGTCCCCGTCGACGTACTCGCGCAGGGAGTCGAACTCGGTGCCCTGGCCGCGGCTGCGCGCGAGGAGCAAGCCGTCGAGCTGACGCAGCTTGTCGAGCTTCTCCGGCAGGAACTTCCGGGAGGTGAACGGCGGCTGGACCCGGACGCGCCACGGCACCTCGTGGCGACCCTGACGGGCAGCGAGGCCGAGCGGACCGAAGGAGCGGACGGTGATGCGGTCCGGCAGGCGGTCACCACGCCGGGTCGGCAGCAGGGCGGTCGTCAGCACGCGGCGCTCACCGGCGGGCATCCTCACCCGCTGGGTCCGAGGCGTCGCACCGGCCGACGGAACCCAGGCGTCGCGAACGGCTGCCCGCAAGGTCCTGCTGCTGCGGTTCGTGATCGACAGGTGGACCTCAGCGGGCTCACCGAGGCGGCAGGCGGTCGCGCCGCTGCGGGAGACCACCAGCCTCGACACCGGTGCCGCGAGGAAGGCGTCGAGCAGCGCAGCGGCGACCAGCACGGCGAGGAACACCGGGACCGACACCGGCCCGAGGAGCATCGCCGGCAGCACCCACAGGAGGGCGAGCAGCGCGGTGCGGCCGGTGATCGCCACGGGTCAGGCCACGATCAGCGGGGGACCGGGACGGAGGCGAGGACGCTGTCGAGGACGCTCTCGGTCGTGACGCCCTCGAGCTCGGCCTCGGGGCGCAGCGCGAGACGGTGCCGCAGGGTCGGTCGGGCGAGCGCCTTCACGTCGTCAGGGGTGACGTAGTCCCGTCCCGACAACCAGGCCCAGGCCTTGGCCGTGGCGAGCAGCCCGGTGGCACCGCGGGGCGAGGCCCCGAGCTGCAACGACGGCGAGGTGCGCGTCGCGCGGCACACGTCGACGACGTAGCCGATCACCTCGGGCGACACCGTCAGGGCGCGTACGGCGTTGCGCCCGGCGGCCAGGTCGGCGGCCGACGCGACGGCGGTCAGCCCCGACAGGTCGCGGGGGTCGAAGCCGCCGTCGTGTGCCTGCAGCACCCGTACCTCGTCGTCCCGGCTGGGGAGCGGCACGGTCAGCTTCACCAGGAAGCGGTCGAGCTGCGCCTCAGGGAGCGGGTAGGTCCCTTCGTACTCGAGCGGGTTCTGGGTGGCGCACACGACGAAGGGATCGGGCAGCGGTCGGGCAGCGCCGTCGACGGTGACCTGCCGCTCCTCCATCGCCTCGAGCAGGGACGCCTGCGTCTTCGGTGGGGTCCGGTTGATCTCGTCGGCCAGCAGCAGGTTGGTGAAGACGGGACCCTCGCGGAACGAGAAGGCGGCGGTCCGGGCGTCGTACACGAGGGAGCCGGTGATGTCGCCGGGCATGAGGTCGGGAGTGAACTGCACCCGCTTGCTCTCGAGGTCCAGTGACGCGGCAAGCGCCCGGACCAGGAGCGTCTTGGCCACGCCCGGGACACCCTCGAGGAGCACGTGGCCCCTGCACAGCAAGGCGATCACGAGTCCCGTGACGGCGGCGTCCTGCCCGATCACCGCCTTGGCGACCTCGGTGCGGAGCGCGAGCAGCGACGCCCGGGGATCGGCTGATCCGCGCTTGCGCGGGACGGACTTGCGCGGAGCCGTCACGAGCCGGCCACCTCCTGGATCAGGGAGTCGAGTTGATCGGCGAGCCGCACGAGCGCGGCATCGTCCGAAGGAGCGCGACCGTACAGGAGCGCCTCGACCTCGAGCGGGCTGGCGGAGCTCCGGTCGCTGACGGCAGCCACGAGGGCGGCCGGCGTGGGCGCGTGGCCGCTGTGGACCCGGCGGGAGAGCTGGTCCCTCGCGCCCGCGCGCAGCGACTCGGCAGCGGTGTCGCGGGCCCGCGCGACGCGGTACAGGCGACCGCGCCCCTCGACCGTCTCGGAGGCGCGGACGACCACCGGCAGGGGCTCCGGCACCACCCGACCGAGCCGACGGGCGCGCCAGAGCGCGAGCAGCCCGACGACCACGACGAGCTGCAGGCGCCCCGTCCGGACCGACTCCGGCAGCAGCGAGTCAGGACTCCCGACGGGCTTGTTGCCGAAGGCCGCACGATCAGAGGCCGGCATCAGCCAGACGACCTTGTCACCGCCGCCGAGCAGGTTCAGGCCGAGGGCGGCGTTCCCGGCTTCGGTGAGGCGCTTGTTGGTGAAGGCCTCCGCGGCTCCCACCAGGACGAGGTGCTTGTTGGGCAGTGACAGCACCGATGGCGAGCTCCCGATGGGGTAGCAGCCCACGGCCCCGTCGTCGTGCGGACCGGGGCTGTAGGTGTACCCGCCAGCCCGTGCTCGCCCGGCCTTCACCGCCGCCCGCAGCGAGCAGCTCGGGGTCACCACCCGCGTGTCGCCTGAGGCCTCGATCGTGGTGTCGGTGTCGAGGTCGCCCAGGGTCCGGGGCCCTGCGCCCGCGACCACCATCGTTCCGGGCAGCGTGGACAGCTGCTGCAGCTCCTCGTCGCTCAGCAGCCCCGGGAGGGGGACGAAGACCGTCGACGCCGCGGTCGCCTCGTTTGTCGTCGACGGGACGTCGGTGGTGCGGAGGACCTCGATGCCCTGGTCGCGCAGCAGCTGGGCGAGGGCGTGCGCCCCCGCCGGGTCGAAGGTGTCCGGGTCGAGAGCGCCGGCCTTGCCGGTGCCCCCGATGACGGCCAGCAGGGTGAGTGCCGCGACCAGCAGCACGCCGAGCGCGAGCAGCCCGCGGTTGCGTCGCCACACGCTGCTCGCGGTCGGACCTGCGGCAGTGTTGACCGGCCGCTCCTCGAGCAGGGTCATGAGCGGACCAGTCGGGCGTCGCTGACGGTGTGATCGACCTCGACCAGCAGCTGGTAGGCGGCCGCATCGGCGGTCCTGCCTCCGTACCAGACCTCGTCGAAGACGGTGGCGGCGCGCAGGAGCGGCTCGGCGACAGCTGGCACGGCCCGCCCTGCCTCGCGGGCCACCTCGTCCGCCGTGCGCCCCGGACGCGGGTCGAGCACCCCGCGCGACTCGAGCTCGCGGACCACGGCGCGCAGCCGCTCTCGGATCGCCTCCGCGAGCTGTCCTGCCGCAGCCGCCGCATCCGCCCGCTCCCGGTGCTCCCGCGCGGTGAGCACCTGGTCGCCGAACAGGGCCTGCTCGCCGATCGTGCGACGCGTCGTCGGCCGAAGTCGCACCAGCAGCAACGCGACCAGTCCGCCCACGACCGCGAGGATCAGCAGGAGCCCGAGGCCGCCGCCCGGGACGCTGGCAGAGGCGGTGTCGATCGCGTGCGTGACCTTGTCGATCAGGGCCCGGACGGCGCGCAGGAGGTAGGACGGCCTGGCCTGCTCGTACCTGCGCTTCGCGAGCTCCTGCTGCGCGAGCTCCCGGGCGGAGTCCCGACCTGGCAGGTCCTGGAGGTTCACGCGACTCCGGCGGCCGTCGCGGCCAGGGAGATGTCGAGCCCCTCGGCCCGCATCCGTCGGTCCAGGTAGAGCAGCGCCCGGACGGCCGACGTGAACGGCGAGATGACGACCGAGCCGAGCCCTGCGAGCACCTGCTCCGCCACGCGGACCCCGGTGCTGTCGGGGTCCCCCACCACGCTGGCGATCAGCCCGAGCGGCAGTCCGAGGATGGCCCCGAAGATGGCCCCGATCAGCAGGGTGAGGAGCAGCACGAAGAACGTCCGCCACCACGAGCCCCGGACGAGCACGGCAGCGCGTCGGAGCGACGGGACGACGGAGCTGCCTTCGAGCACCAGCACAGCGGACGCCAGGGAGTAGCGGGTGTAGAGGTACGCCGAAGCGGCGGCGCCGGCGGGCAGCAGGACGACCAGGCCCAGGGCGACGCCGGCGGACCCTCCGGAGCTGAGGATCACGAAGAGCACGACTGCCGCGATGAACGGGACCAGGGCCAGGGTGGTCAGCAGGGCGACACCGAGCAGGGCGCCTAACCGGCTGCGGATGGTGTTCCACAGCTCCCGAGGCTCGATCGGCTGGCCGAGGACGGCTTTCCCGACGATGGACACGAGCGCCCCGGTCAGCACCAGGCCACCGAAGAAGCCCACCAGGTAGCCCGGCCCCGAGGTCACGAAGCTGTTGCTCAGCTGCGCGCCAAGGTCAGGCAGGCCCCTCGGGTCGAGGCTCGGGGACGTGCGCACGGTCAGCACCAGCAGCACGTTCACGACGGTGACCACGGCCGAGATCCCGGCCGCGATGCCGAGAGCCTGTCGCGGGTTCTGGCGCACGATGCGGAAGGCGCCGTCGAGCAGCTCACCGATCGCGAGCGGCCGGAGCGGCACCAGTCGAGCAGACGGCAGCACCCGCGGTCGGGTCAGCGGCTGGTGTGGGGAACCAGCCGCGAAGGCGGGCACCGGCTCCTCGACCCGCTCGTCGGGCAGGTTCCAGCCGGCGGTCATCGGCCCATGCTTCCACGCCACGACCGGCGATGTGTGCCGCCAGCGGCCCGAGCGGTGCGACGATGAGAGGGTGACTCCCCACTGCTCCGCCTCCCTGCCTGCGCGACGGGTCCGCCGGTGACCCCGCGCGTGCTCGTCGTCGACGACGACCCAGCCCTCGCCGAGATGCTCGGGATCGTGCTCCGGGGGGAGGGCTTCGAGCCGGCGTTCGTCTCCGACGGGGACGCTGCCCTCGGCGCGTTCCGCCGGGAGAAGCCCGACGTCGTGCTGCTGGACCTCATGCTTCCCGGCACCGACGGGATCGAGGTCTGCCGGCAGATCCGGGCCGAGAGCGGCGTGCCGATCGTGATGCTCACCGCCAAGGGGGACACCACCGATGTCGTCCTGGGGCTGGAGAGCGGTGCGGACGACTACATCGTCAAGCCCTTCAAGCCCAAGGAGCTCGTCGCCCGGGTACGGGCCCGGCTGCGCACCCACGACGGCGAGCCGGAGCTGCTGTCCATCGGCCCCGCAGATGATGCCGTTCTCATCGACGTCCCCGGGCACGCCGTGACGCGTGGCGGGACGGCCATGCAGCTGACGCCGCTGGAGTTCGACCTGCTGCTCGCGCTGGCACGGCGACCCAAGACGGTCTTCACCCGCGAGGTCCTGCTCGAGCAGGTGTGGGGCTACCGGCACGCGGCTGACACTCGGCTGGTCAACGTGCACGTGCAGCGCTTGCGGGCCAAGGTCGAGCGCGACCCCGAGCACCCGAACGTCGTCCTGACCGTGCGTGGGGTCGGCTACAAGGCCGGTCCGGGCTGACGGTCCCTACCGCCCTGGCAGGCGCGTGGTCGGGGGCCTCGCGCCTGTCCAGCCGCGCCGTCCACCGGTGGCGCCGCTCGCTGCAGACCCGTGTCGTCGTCACGACCGTGGTCGTCAGCGGCATCGTCGTGGTGCTGCTCGCCTCGTTGCTGATCGGGCAGGTCGGTCGTGGGCTGGTCAACGCCAAGACCAAGGCCGCCCTGACCGAGGCGCAGTCGGGCCTGGCCCTGGCGCAGGAGCAGACCAACGTCCCGAGCCAGTCCTCGCAGCAGTACCTCGAGTCGCAGCTGCAGTCCATCGCCCAGGCGCTGTCTTCGCGTGGAGCCTCCGGTGACCAGTACACGGTGGTCCTCGTCGCCGCGGCCGGGGACGTGAAGGCGTTC
The DNA here is from genome assembly GCA_025464795.1 of Frankiales bacterium. Lineage (GTDB taxonomy): Bacteria > Actinomycetota > Actinomycetes > Mycobacteriales > SCTD01 > RYN-111. Next base: position 1,248 of record JAODNB010000187.1, on the reverse strand, counting down.
GCCTCGCCGGGGATCTCGCCGAGCGACGTGCCCGCGGACCTCATCACGAAGCTCGTGAACGGCACGCCCTCCGCGTACACCTACCGCACGATCCACGGGGAGGACCAGCTCGTCGTGGGCGGGACCCTGAGCACCGACCTCGGGCCGTACCTGCTGTTCCACCTGTTCCCGCTGACGGCGGAGAACACGACCCTCGATCTCGTACGGCGGACCGCGGCGATCGCCGGGCTGCTCCTCGTCCTGCTCCTCGTCCTGATCGCGGCTCTCGTGACGAGGCAGGTGGTGCTGCCCGTGCGCATGGCCGCGCGCACCGCGGAGCGGCTCGCGGCGGGCCGGCTGGAGGAGCGGATGACCGTCCGTGGCGAGGACGAGATCGCGCGACTGGCCACGACGTTCAACTCGATGGCCCAAGCGCTGCAGACGCAGATCCGCCAGCTCGAGGACCTATCACGGGTGCAGCGGCGGTTCGTGTCGGACGTCAGCCACGAGCTGCGGACACCGCTCACCACGGTCCGGATGGCAGCAGACGTGCTGCACGAGAACCGGGGTGACCTCGCCCCTGCGGCGGCGCGCAGCGCGGAGCTGCTGCAGAACGAGCTGGGTCGCTTCGAGGAGCTGCTGGCGGAGCTGCTCGAGATCAGCCGCTACGACGCGGGAGCGGCATCCCTCGAGCCGGAGCGCCTCGACCTGGTCCCTCTGGTGCGGCGCGTGGTCGACGCGACGCAGTCCCTGGCTGACCGGAAGGGCTGCGCTGTCACCGTTCGCGGCGACGGGCCGGTCATCGCCGAGATCGACCACGTGCGCATCGAGCGGGTGCTGCGCAACCTGCTCGTCAACGCGATCGAGCACGGCGAGGGCCAGCCTGTGGAGATCACAGTCGCCGGGGGCCCGGCAGCGGTAGCCGTCGTCGTACGGGACTCCGGGGTCGGCCTCCGGCCAGGTGAGGCCGGCCTCGTCTTCACCCGGTTCTGGCGGGGCGACCCCTCCCGCGCCCGCACGACCGGCGGCACCGGCCTCGGTCTGGCGATCGCCCTGGAGGACGCCCGCCTGCACGGGGGCACCCTGCAGGCCTGGGGAGCCCCCGGACGTGGGGCGGTCTTCCGGCTGACCCTCCCGCTGCAGGTCAACGGCGTCCTCGGCGAGAGCCCGCTTCCCCTGCGGCCGCAGGAGGTCTCGACGTGAGGCGACTGCTCGCGAGCCTGCTCCTGCTGCTGGCCTCGACCGCCTGCTCGCTGCCGCTCTCGCACG
>JAODNB010000140.1 GCA_025464795.1 Frankiales bacterium | reverse complement strand
CGGTGGCGGATGCCCTGGTAGCAGCCGATCTCGATCTTGCGACGGATGTCGGAGGCGACCTCGCGGCGGAGGTCACCTTCGACCTTGTAGTTCGCGTCGATCCAGTCGCGGAGCTTGACCAGGTCTTCCTCAGCCAGGTCCTTGACGCGGACGTCCGGGGACACCCCGGTCTCCGCCAGCGTCTGCTGGGCGCGGGTACGGCCGATGCCGTAGATGTAGGTGAGCGCGATCTCCAACCGCTTCTCGCGGGGGAGGTCGACGCCGGCAAGGCGTGCCATCGGGCGGGTCCTGCTTTCTACCCCTGTGGGGCGTGGCGCGGAGGTCGTGCGCGTCCCGCCTCCTCCCGCCCGGGAGGAGCCCCAGCCTCCGACCGGGGGTCACCTCTTGCGAGGCGTTGGGCGCGCTGTTCGGTTGTTGAGCAGGGTGGTGCAGTGGTGCAGTGGTGCCGGTGCTTGGTGCCTAGCCCTGACGCTGCTTGTGACGCGCCGTCGAGGAGCAGATCACCATGACGCGGCCGTGGCGACGGATGACGCGGCACTTGTCGCAGATCGGCTTGACGCTCGGCTTGACCTTCACGGGTTTCCTTTTTGCTTGTCGCGGTTACTTGTAGCGGTAGACGATGCGCCCGCGGGTCAGGTCGTACGGAGACAGCTCCACCACGACCCGGTCCTCGGGGAGGATGCGGATGTAGTGCTGCCGCATCTTGCCGCTGATGTGGGCCAAGACCTTGTGCCCGTTCTGCAGCTCCACGCGAAACATCGCGTTGGGGAGCGGCTCGACGACACGGCCCTCGATCTCAATGGCCCCGTCCTTCTTCGGCATGTCCTCCGCGATCCGTCGTGTCGGTAGTTGCGTCTGGTGGTTCACTGATCCGCGGCGGGAGTCCTTCGCGGGAGCGAAGGCATGCCGAGGGGTGCCGGTCATAGACCGACGTGTCATCGTACGTCATCGGCGCGCCGGCGGTCCAACGAGCCCGCTGTGACCCTCCCCGCACGCTCAGGGACGCTCCTACAGCTGCGACGACACAGGCGACGACAGCCGTGACGCGCCGCCGTCAGCGGCGGTGAGGACCCACGGACCGTCCGGGGTGATCGCCACGGTGTGCTCCCAGTGCGAGGCCTGCTGGCCGTCGGCGGTCACGACGGTCCACTCGTCCTCCAGGACGTCCACCTCGCCCGTGCCGAGGGTCGCCATCGGCTCGATGGCCAGGCAGATCCCCACGTCGAGCGCCATCCCGTGCCCCGGGCCCCTCGGGGCGAGGTTGGGGACGTGGGGCGGTTCGTGCATGGAACGACCGATCCCGTGGCCGGTGTAGTCGTCGAGCAGGCCGTAGCCGTGCGGCCGCACGACCTGTTCCACGGCCGCGCCGATGTCGGACAGCCGACCTCCGGGGCGCGCGGTGCGCAGCGCCGCCCAGAGCGACTGCTCCGTCACCCGGTTCAGCTCGAGGACCTCAGGCGAGCAGGTGCCCACGGGCACGGTCACCGCCGCGTCGCCGTGCCAGCCGTCCACGATCGCCCCGAAGTCGATCGAGCAGAGCTCGCCCTCCTCAAGCGGTCGGTCGTCCGGGATCCCGTGGACGACGGCGGCCCCGACGCTCGCGCAGATGACCGCCGGAAAGCCCGGGTCGCCGTATCCGAGGAAGCTCGACGTCGCACCGTGGTGCTCGAGCACGGTCCGAGCGATCCGGTCGAGGTCGGCCGTCGTGGCACCCGGCCGCACGGCCTCGGCCATCCGCTCCAGCGCCTCGGCGACCACGAGGCCGGCCACGCGCATCTTCTGCACCTGCTCCGGCGTCTTGACCGTCACGCCGCGGGGCCGGCGATCGCGCAGTGCCACCCTAGAAGTCGTGCTGCAGGGGGCGGAGGGCGTCGATGGCCCGCTGCGTGACGTCGTCCACCGGGCCGGTGGCGTCGAGGCCGATGAGCAGCCCCCGCTCCGCGTAGTAGTTCACCAGCGGCGCTGTCTCCTTGGCGTAGACCTCGAGCCGGTTGGCGATCGTCTCCGCCTGGTCGTCGTCGCGCTGGTAGAGGGCACCGCCGTCGAGGTCGCAGACGCCTTCGTCGGCGGGCGGGTCGAAGTCGACGTGCCAGATGTGGTTGCAGGTGCGGCAGGTGCGACGACCGGACAGCCGACGGATGACCTCGTCGTTCTCCACGACCAGCTCGAGCACCACATCGAGCTTCACCCCGGCGTCCGCCAGCATGTCGTCCAGCACCTGCGCCTGGGGCGTCGTGCGCGGGAACCCGTCGAGCAGGAAGCCGGAGGTGGCGTCCGCCTGCGCCAGCCGGTCTCGCACCATCTCGATGGTCACGCCGTCGGGGACCAGGTCCCCCCGATCCATGTAGGCCTTCGCCTGCAGCCCGAGGGGCGTGCCCTGGCTGACGTTGGCCCGGAAGATGTCCCCCGTCGAGATCTTGGGGACAGACAGGTGCTCCGCGATGAACTGGGCCTGCGTCCCCTTTCCCGCTCCAGGGGGCCCCACCAGCACCAGACGCACTACGCGGCGTCCACTAGCGAAGGAAGCCTTCGTAGTTGCGCAGCATCAGCTGGCTCTCGATCTGCTTCACGGTCTCCAGGCCGACGCCGACGACGATGAGGACGGCCGTGCCACCGAACGGGATGCGGTTGGCCCCGGCGGTGAGGTTGAACAGCAGCAGCGGGAGCACGGCGACCAGGCCCAGGTACAGCGCACCGAAGCTGGTGATGCGGCTGAGGATGTAGTCGAGGTACTCCGCGGTGGCACGGCCAGGACGGATGCCCGGCACGAACCCGCCGTACTTCTTCATGTTGTCCGCGACCTCGACCGGGTTGAACGTGATCGCGACGTAGAAGTACGTGAAGAAGATGATGAGGAAGAAGTAGGTGGCCAGGTAGATCGGGTGGTCCCCGCGCGTGAGGTACCGGTCGACGTACTTGGTGAACGTGGGGTCGGTCCACACATTGCGCAGCAGGCTCGGGAGGTAAAGCAGCGAGCTGGCGAAGATGACCGGGATGACACCGGCCTGGTTGACCTTCAGCGGGATGTAGGTGCTGGTCCCGCCGTACATGCGGCGGCCGATCATGCGCTTCGCGTACTGCACCGGGATGCGGCGTTGCGCCTGCTCGACGAACACCACCAGCGTGATGACCACGATCGCCAGCATGATGACCGCGGTGAGCAGCAGGCCGCCGCGGTTCTGGTGGAGGATCTGACCGCCCTGCGACGGCATGCTCGAGATGATCGAGGTGAAGATGAGCACGGACATGCCGTTGCCGACGCCGCGATCGGTGACCAGCTCGCCCAGCCACATGATCACCGCCGTCCCGGCCGTCAGCGTGACGACGAGGACGCCGATCCGGAAGAGCGACTGGTCCGGGATGATCTTCTGCTGACAGCCCTGGATGAGGTTCCCGGACTTCGCCAGCGCGACGATGCCGGTGGACTGCAGGATCGCGAGCGCGACCGTGAGGTAGCGGGTGTACTGGGTGAGCTTCGCCTGACCCGACTGGCCCTCGTCCTTGAGCTGCTCCAGGCGCGGGATCACGACGATGAGCAGCTGCACGATGATCGAGCTGGTGATGTACGGCATGATCCCGAGCGCGAAGATGCTCAGCTTCAGGAGCGCCCCGCCGCTGAACAGGTTCACCAGGCCGTAGACGCCGGACTTGTCGACGGTCTTCAGGCACTCCTGGATGGCCACGTAGGACACACCAGGGCCGGGAACGACCGATCCGAGCCGGTAGACACCGATGATCGCCAGCGTGAAGAGCAGCTTCTTCCGCAGATCGGGTGTGCGGAAGGCCCGTCCGAAGGCGGTGAGCACAGAACCTCCGTTGAGGGTGATCGACGTCCGGCCCGAAGCGTCGGGGCGGGTGGGGTGGCTGGTGATGGGCGGGCGAAAGGGGCGGTACGCGCCGCGTTGAGGACTCTAACAGCCCCTTACACATGCGCTGGGCCGTCGCGCCTCCCCTTCGGGAGGGGCGACGGCCCGTCAGCAGGTGCTACAGCTCGGTGGCGGAACCACCGGCAGCGGTGATCTTCTCCTTGGCGCTGGCGGAGAACGCGTGCACCGTCAGGTCCAGCTTGACCGTGATGTCTCCACCACCCAGGACCTTGACCAGGTTGTTGTCGCGCACGAGGCCCTTGGCCACGAGCTCCTCGACGCCGAGCGCGCCGCCCTCGGGGAAGCGCTCGACGATCTTGTCCAGGTTCACGACCTGGTACTCGACGCGGAACCGGTTCTTGAAGCCCTTGAGCTTGGGCAGCCGCATGTGCAGCGGCATCTGCCCGCCCTCGAAGGCGGCCGGGACCTGGTAGCGGGCCTTGGTGCCCTTGGTACCGCGACCAGAGGTCTTGCCCTTGCTGGCCTCACCACGACCGACCCGGGTCTTGGCGGTCTTGGCGCCAGGAGCGGGACGGAGGTGGTGGACCTTCAGCGGTGAACCGCCAGTGGTGTTGCTCATGGGTTACTCGACCTCCTCGACGGACACGAGGTGCGTGACCGTGTTGACCATCCCGCGGATCTCGGGGCGGTCCTCCTTGACGACCGTGTCGTTGATCCGCTTCAGGCCGAGCGAGCGCAGGGTGTCGCGCTGGTTCTGCTTTCCGCCGATACCGGACTTCGTCTGGGTGACCTTGAGACGGCCCATGACTAGCTCCCTGCCGTGGGCGCCGCAACCGGAGCAGCCATAGCAGCGGCGCGGGCGCGGAGCATGGCGGCCGGGGCGACGTCCTCGAGGGGCAGACCGCGGCGGGCCGCGATCTCCTCGGGACGCACGAGGCCCTGCAGGGCCGCCACGGTCGCGTGGACGATGTTGATCGGGTTGGAGGACCCGAGCGACTTGCTGAGCACGTCGTGGATGCCGGCGCACTCGAGCACGGCGCGCACCGGGCCACCGGCGATGACGCCGGTACCGGGGCTGGCCGGCTTGAGGAGCACGACACCGGCGGCCGCCTCACCCTGGATCGGGTGGGGGATGGTCGCGCCGATCCGCGGGACGCGGAAGAAGTGCTTCTTGGCCTCCTCGACGCCCTTCGCGATCGCGGCGGGCACCTCCTTGGCCTTCCCGTAGCCGACACCGACCTGGCCGTCGCCGTCACCGACCACGACGAGGGCGGTGAAGCTGAAGCGACGACCGCCCTTCACGACCTTGGCGACGCGGTTGATCGCGACGACGCGCTCGATGTGCGCGCTCTTCTCAGGCGCACCACCCCGACCGCCGTCACGGCCACCGCGGGCGCCGCCCTCGCGGCCACCGCCAGCCTGTCCGGCCTGGCCACCGGCGGCACCTGTGCCGCCTCGGCGCTGCTGTCCGGGCATCAGACGTTCCTCTTTCCGAAGTTGAAGCTCATTAGAAGGTCAGCCCGTTCTCGCGAGCGGAGTCCGCCAGGGCCGCGATGCGACCGGCGTAGGTGTTGCCACCGCGGTCGAACACGACGGTGTCGATGCC
>JAODNB010000133.1 GCA_025464795.1 Frankiales bacterium | reverse complement strand
ACGTCGTAGGGCCGGTCCGTCGGGCGCTCGAAGCCTGCCAGCGTCTCGGCGAGCTTGTCGGGGTGGTCGATCTCGATGGGGAAGATGCCGTCGTGCCGGGCGGCGCGGAGCAGCGGCTTGGGGCGGCCGTACCGGACGGCGACCCAGATCGGCAGCGGCTGCTGGACCGGCGTCGGTTGGAACGCCTGGTCCTGCACGACGTAGTGCTCACCACGGTGCTGCACCGGCTCGCCGGTGAACGCCTGCGCCAGGACGGACAGGCCCTCGTCGAGCATGGCGCCGCGCACGCGGTCGTCGAGCTCCTCCCCGGTGGCACTCAGCTCACCGGCACCGTCCCCGCCGATGCCGACTCCGAACGTGACCCGACCTCCCGACAACCGGTCGAGAGTGGCGAGCTCGCGGGCGAGCTTCGCGGGTCGGCGCCGGGGGATCGGGGTGATCATCGGGCCGAGGCGCAGACCGCTTGTAGCGCAGGCCATCGCGGCCATCGTGACCCAGGGGTCGGCGATGGCGATCACCGGCTCGCGGTAGCCGATGTGGTCCCAGACGAAGACTCCGTCCCAGCCGGCCTCCTCCGCGTCGGAGGCCAGCGAAGCCACGAGCCGAGGGTCGGCGAGCTCGTCGAAGATGGGCAGGAACAGGGCGTGCTTCATGTCAGCGCTCACCCCCTGGCGTCCAGGTGATGTCCCCGTCCGGGTTGGTGTAGCGGCAGAGGATGAACAGCAGGTCGCTCAGGCGGTTGAGGTAGAGCGCCGCCTCCTTGTTCGTGTGCTCGGGGTCCTGCTCGAGCAGCAGCCACACGGCCCGTTCCGCGCGACGCACCACGGTGCGCGCGACCTGGAGCAGCGCCGACCCTGGCGCCCCGCCGGGGAGGATGAAGCTGGCGAGCTTCGGGAGGTCGGCGTTGTAGTGGTCGCAGGCCTGCTCGAGCCTCGTCGTGTACTCAGGCAGCACGCGCAGTGGGGGGTACTTCGGGTCGGGGACGACGGGCGTCGACAGGTCGGCGCCGACGTCGAACAGGTCGTTCTGGATGCGTCGCAGGACGGTGAACACGTCCGCGGGGAGGTCTCCCAGGGCGAGGGCGACACCGATGCAGCTGTTGGCCTCGTCCACGTCCGCGTAGGCGCCGAGCCGGGCGTCGGTCTTGCGCACCCGGCTCATGTCACCGAGCGCTGTCGTGCCGTCGTCGCCGGTCTTCGTGTAGATCCTCGTCAGGTGCACAGCCATGGCGCCACCCTACGGTTCAGCCGCACTCCTTGGCTGCGCAGAGCAGCGGCTGTACGGGCCCCTCGTACAGCGGGGCGTCGAGGTTGCCATCGCCGTCCAGGACCTGCACCCGGTCGTTGCTCGCCCTACGTGAGCGGTTGACGAGCCCGATGGCGTCGAGGTCGCTGCGGCCGCTGGCCACAGGCGCGAACGCGGCGGTCCCGTCGGGGGAGTACGACACCTGGCCGGTTCCCGGTCGGGGTACGAGGACGAGCAGGTCGGTGGTCTCCCCGGGCAGGTTGCCGATCTGGAAGGCGACCACGGCGGCGGTCTTCGACGTGACGGCGCCGAGCAGCACCTCGGTCCCTGTGGCGAACCTGGCGTAGCCGAACGTGTGGGCGGCAGCGTCGCCCGTCATCCAGGCCTGCCCGATCGTGTAGGGCACGGAGCCACGGCTGTAGGTGAACAGCGGGGCGTAGTGCGCTCGGCTCACGTCGTGCGCGCCGAACGCATCGGCGACGGCCTGCAGGACGCTCTCCGGCGGCAGCGCCGCCGGGTTGCCTCGCGGCTCCCACCCGAGCAGGTTGCTCGGCTCAGCGACGGGGGCCGCCGAGGGGGTCGGGCTGGCTGTGGCGACCTGGACGACGACCCGCTTGCCCGGGTCGCTGCTCAGCTGGGGGAGGGCGATCGCCAGTCCCGCCACTACGACGAGCGCTCCGGACAGACCGGCAGCTGTCCGGCGGCGCCGGGTGACGCTGCGGGCTCGCTGCTCGATGCCGCTGAGGGGATCTGCGGCAGGCAGGAGGGCGTCAGCGCGATCGCGCAGGGTGCGCCGCAGCTCGTCATCGATCGGGCTCATGTCGGGGTCCCTGCGGCGGTGGGAGCGCTGCGAGCAGCGTCGTGGGGTGAGCTCATCTGAAGGCTCCTGAGGGGAGGCCGGCACGAGGGTCGTCGCGCAGGGAGGGGTCCTCGCGCAGCGCGGCCAGGGCGCGGGAGGTGGTGGACTTCACGGTGCCGACCGAGACGCCCAGGACCCGGGCGGTCTCAGCCTCGGTGAGGTCTTCGTAGTAGCGCAGCACCACTGCTGCCCGCTGCTTGCGGCTCAGCTGTCCGAGGGCGGTCCAGAGGGCGTCGTGCAGGTCGCTGTCCCCGTGCTGGTCGCGTCCGGGGACCTCGGGCAGCTGGTCGTAGAGCGACTCCCGGCGCGGCCGCCGCCAGAAGCTCGTCTGGGTGTTGACCAGCGTCCTGCGGACGTAGCCGTCGAGAGCCTCGCGGTCCCTGATCCGGTCCCACGCCAGGTAGGTCTTGGCGAGCGACACCTGCAGCAGGTCCTCGGCGTCCGCCCGGTTTCCGGTGAGCAGGTAGGCGGTGCGCAGCAGAGCACCGGAGCGCGCGATGACGTAGGCGTGGAAGTCCGCACGCCCCTGCTCGTCCACCGGTGCTCCTCTCGTGCTGTTGCCCCTCAGGACGCGGCCACTGCCGCAAAGGTTGCGCCCTACAGTGGACTGGTGGAGCGCTTCGTGGTGACCGGTGGTGCCAGGCTCGCCGGCGAGGTCGAGGTCACGGGCGCGAAGAACAGCGTCTTGAAGCTGATGGCGGCGTCCTTGCTGGCTGAGGGCACCACGACGCTGACGAAGGTCCCGGACATCCTGGACGTCTCGATCATGAGCGAGCTCCTGCGGCGGCTCGGCTGCGACGTGGCGCGCGACGGGGGGTCCGTCGCGATCACGGTCCCGGCCCGTCCCGGGCACGAGGCCGACTACGACCTCGTACGACGCATGCGCGCGTCCATCACCGTCCTCGGCCCGCTGCTGGCGCGGTGCGGAGAGGCGAAGGTGGCGCTGCCCGGCGGTGACGCGATCGGCTCGCGGGGCCTGGACATGCACGTGGCCGGTCTGCAGAAGCTCGGGGCGACCGCGGTCATCGAGCACGGCTACCTGGTCGCGACCGCTCCCCGGTTGACGGGGACGCAGCTCTGGCTGGACTTCCCGAGCGTGGGCGCGACCGAGACCCTGCTGCTCGCTGCGGTCCTGGCCAAGGGCACCACGACCATCGACAACGCGGCGCGTGAGCCCGACCTCATCGACCTGTGCGAGTTCCTCGTCGGCATGGGTGCTCGGGTCGGCGGCATCGGGACCTCGACGCTGGAGATCGACGGCGTCGAGTCTTTGTCACCGACGACCCACGAGACCCTGCCCGACCGCATCGTGGCCGGCACCTGGGCGGTGGCCGCCTGCCTGACCCGAGGGGACGTGCTCGTGCGGGGCGGTCGCGCCGACCACCTCGAGAACGCCCTCGACAAGCTCACCCAAGCCGGCGCCACCGTGAGCGTCACCCCCGACGGCTTCTCCGTGCGCATGGACGAGCGGCCGAAGGCGGTCGACGTGGTGACGCTGCCGTACCCCGGCTTCCCGACGGACCTCCAGCCGATGATGCTCACGCTCAACGCGATCGCCGACGGCACCGCGATGGTGACGGAGAACGTCTTCGAGGCCCGCTGGATGTTCGTCAACGAGCTGACCCGGCTCGGAGCGGACGTGCGCACGGACGGCCACCACGCCGTGATCCGCGGCCGAGAGCTGCTGTCCGGCGCCCCTGTCTCCGCCCACGACATCCGGGCGGGTGCCGCCCTCGTCCTTGCTGGGCTGGTGGCGGAAGGCACCACGGAGGTGCACGAGGTGCATCACGTCGACCGCGGCTACGAGGGCTTCGTCGACTCCTTGGTCGCCCTCGGCGCGAACGTCCGCCGCGAGAGCGGACCGGACCCGCTCTTCTGAGCTACCGCACTCCGGACCTACTGCACGAGGCGCACCCGCATGCGCCACGACGCGATGGCCCAGGCGCCGAAGGCGAACGCAGCCAGGTAGGCCACGTGCGCCAGGTCGTCGAGGGGGTGGAAGCCGAAAGCCGCGTGCCGGACGAGCTGGACGGTGTGGAACAGCGGGTTGACGTGTGCGACGACCGCGACCCAGTCCGGCAGACCGCTGAGCGGGAAGAAGGTTCCGGCGAACAGGAACAGCGGGGCCACCAGCATGGAGATGACGTAGTCGAAGGCGGCAAACGACGAGGCCAGCGCGGAGATGAAGATGCCCGTGCACGCGAAGCCGTAGCCCGTGAGCACCCCGATGAGGGGGACGGTGACCATGCCCGCCGAGGGGTCGAGCCCGAAGGCGATCGCGACGAGAAGCGGTGCCAGGCCGTAGATCCCGGCCTTCACGGACAGGAACAGGGCCTCGCCGGTGACGACATCGACAGCGTCCACGGGCGCTGCGAGCAGTGCGTCGTAGGTGTGCTGGTAGTCGCGCTTGAAGAAGGTGTCGAACATCCCCGGGAAGATGGTCGTGAACAGCACCGCCTGCGCCACGATCCCGGTCGCGACGAACTCGATGTAGTCGATGCCGTTGACCTTGGCCACGAGTGCGCCGAAGCCGAAGCCGAAGGCCAGCAGGGACACCACGGGGTCCACGACGCTGATGACCGTGTTGCTCTTCCAGGTCCGCTTGTAGACGACCCAGTCGCGCAGCAGCAC
>JAODNB010000170.1 GCA_025464795.1 Frankiales bacterium | reverse complement strand
GCTCCGGTCAGCCGGCCGACAGCGGGCTCGACGACGAGCACCCCGCGGGCGCGCAGCGTGGCGACGTTCGCTTGGGTCGCCGGGTGCTCCCACATCTCGGTGTGCATGGCCGGCGCCATCACGACCGGGCAGCGGGCGGTGAGCAGCGTGTTGGTCAGCAGGTCGTCGGCGAGGCCGTGCGCGGCCTTGGCCAGCAGGTTGGCGGTTGCCGGGGCCACGACCACGAGGTCGGCTTCCTGGCCGATCCGGACGTGAGGCACCTGGTGGACGTCGTCCCAGGTGCTCGCGCTGACGGGCTTGCCGCTCAAGGCGGCCCAGGTGGGCGCGCCCACGAACTCCAGAGCACTAGCAGTGGGCACGACGCGGACGTCGTGTCCGGTCTCGGTCAGCTGACGGAGCAGCTCGCAGGCCTTGTAGGCCGCGATCCCGCCGGCGACGCCGAGGACGACCCTGGGCATCGGGCGTTAGCCGGGGGCGCCGTCGGTGATGTCAGCCATGTGCTCGTGGTGCAGCAGCCCGGCGTTGATCTCGCGCAGCGCGATCGACAGCGGCTTCTCCTGCACGCCGGTCTCGACCAGCGGACCGACGTACTCGAGCAGGCCCTCGCCGAGCTGGGAGTAGTACGCGTTGATCTGGCGGGCGCGCTTGGCGGCGTAGATGACCAGGCTGTACTTGGAGTCGGTGGCCTCGAGGAGCTCGTCGATGGGCGGGTTGGTGATGCCGATCGGGTTCGCGACGGTGCCAGACACAGTTACTCCAAGTTTGCGGGGATGCTCAGCAAGGCTACCAGCGCATCGGCTGCGAGCTCGACGTCTTCGTTGACGATGACCGCTTCGAACTCGTCCTCGGCCGCCATCTCGATCCGCGCCAGGTCCAACCGCCTGCGAACCCGGTCCGGGTCCTCGGTCCCGCGACCGGTGAGACGGCGCGCCAGCTCGTCGAAGGACGGCGGCGCCAGGAACACCAGGTGGGCCTCGGGCATGGCTGCCTTCACCTGCCGGGCGCCCTGGAGCTCGATCTCCAGCAGCGCCGGTATCCCCTGCCCGATCCGGTCCAGGACGGGCTGGAGCGGCGTGCCGTAGGACGCCCCGGCGTACGTCGCGTGCTCCAGCAGCTCACCTGCACCGACCATCCGCTCGTACTCGGCCTCGTCCACGAAGTGGTACTCCACTCCGTCGGTCTCACCGGGGCGGGGCGCGCGCGTCGTCACGCTCACGGACAGCCACACGTCCGGATGACGGCGGCGGACGGCAGCGATCACGCTGCCCTTGCCCACGCCCGAGGGGCCCGACAGGACCGTGAGCCGACCTGCCACCTGCTCCGTCACTCCGGAGCGAAGGCCTTCAGCAGCGCCTCGCGCTGCTTGGCCCCGAGGCCGCGGATCCGCCGCGCCGGCGAGATCTCGAGCGTCTCCATCAGCTTCTGCGCCCGGACCTTGCCCACTCCTGGCATGGCCTCGAGGACGGCCACGACCTTCATCTTGCCCACCGCGTCGTCCGTCTCGCCGCTCTCGAGCACGTCGGCGAGGCTCAGCCCGCTGGACTTCAGGCGCACCTTCAGCTGCGCCCGTGCCTTCCGCGCGGCAGCAGCCTTCTCCAGCGCCGCGGCACGCTGCTCGGGCGTCAGCGGAGGCAGAGCCACGAGCAAGCACCTCCAGAAGCCGTTCGGACGGGACGGGCGAACCTAGCGAAAGCGCGGTGCGAGAAGCAATGTGGGTGCCCCCCGCTCGGCTTCAGCGCGACAGCGAGGCGGCGATCTCAGCTGCAGCAGCACCCGGGTCACGGGCACCGGTGATGGGCCGCCCGATCACGAGCAGGTCGGCACCGTCAGCGAGTGCCTGCGCCGGCGTGGCCACGCGGGCCTGGTCCTGCACGTCGGCACCGACCGGACGGACCCCGGGGGTGATGAGGATGATGCCGGCACCGACCTCCGACCGGACGGCAGCGACCTCCTGAGGGCTGCACACGAGGGCTCCCGCACCCGCCCCGACGGCCAGGGCGGCAAGCCTCCGTACCGCGTCGAGAGGCAATCCCTGGATCCCCACTGCTGCGAGCGCGTCAGCGGACATGCTCGTGAGCACGGTCACCGCCGCGATGGTCACGTCGGGGGCTGACTCGACCGCCGCCTTGACCATGTCCGCACCGCCCGACGCATGGACGGTGAGGTAGCGGGGCTTCAGCCGCGCCACGCCGCGTGCGGCACCGGCCACGGTGTTGGGGATGTCGTGCAGCTTCAGGTCCAGGAACAGGTCGACGCCGCTGCCGCCCCGGACGGTCTCGACGATCGAGGGTCCGGTACGGCAGAACAGCTCCAACCCGACCTTCACCACGGCGACGTAGGGAGTCACGGCCTGGGCCCACTGCGCTGCTGTCTCGACGTCAGGGGCGTCGAGGGCGACCGCGATGGGCGCCCGAGGGCGCGTTGTCACTCGGCGGCTCCTTGCAGCTCGTCCCCGACGGGGTCGGGTCCCTCGGGGAGGAGGAGTACGGGAGGCTTGTGGGCGAGCCCGATGGCGTCCTCGAAGCGCTCGAAGCCACGGTCCACCAGCGCGCGGGCGAGCTCGTCCAGGACGCGGATCGGCGCGGTCGGGTCGCCGAAGACGGTGGTGCCGACGCTGACCGCGTTGGCGCCGGCGAGGACGAACTCCAGGGCGTCCAGACCTGTGCGGATGCCGCCCATGCCGAGGATCGGCACGTCCGGGAGGGCCTGGCGGATCTGCCACACGCACCGGACCGCCACGGGCCGGATCGCCGGGCCGGACAGGCCGCCGGTGATCCCGCCGAGCGCCGGTCGCATCGTGGTGGTGTCGATGACCATCCCGAGCAGCGTGTTGATGACGCTCAAACCGTCCGCGCCCGCCTCCACGCAGGCCGTCGCGATCTCGACGATGTCGGTGACGTCCGGGCTGAGCTTGGCGAAGACGGGCACCCCGGTGGGGGCGGAGCGCTTCACGGCCTGTACGACGGCAGCGGCCGCCCTCGGGTCGCAGGCGAACACCTGACCCCGGTCCTCGACGTTCGGGCAGCTGATGTTGACCTCGATCATCGCGAGGCCCTTCTGCCCGCGCAGCTTGTTCGCCAGCTTCGCGTAGTCGTCGACGCTGCTGCCCGCGATCGAGACGACCGCCCTGGCACCCCGGGAGGCGAGCCAGGCGAGGTCCTTGTCGAGGAAGGCCTCGATGCCAGGACCCTGCAGCCCGATCGAGTTGAGCATCCCGCTCGGCGTCTCTGCCATCCGCGGGGTCGCGCGGCCCGACCTCGGGCTGAGCATGATCGACTTCGTGACGACGCCGCCCAGCTCGCTGATGTCGAAGAACTGGTCGAGCTCCTGGCCTGCGGCGGCGCAGCCGCTTGCGGTGAAGACGGGGTTCGGGAACGTGACCGCCCCCAGTCGGGTGGTCATGTCGATCACCGGCGCTGGGAGCTCTTCGTTCGCCGGTCGCATGATGAGCTCGCTCATCGGTGTGCCCCCGGCGCGTTCAGGGACCCGACCACGTCCTCGGGCAAGGAGCCGATGTCGTCCCAACGCACCCGGTCTCCGAGGAACACGGGGCCTTCGACGCAGGAGCGCACCATCCGCGTAAGGCCGTCGTCACCGATGACCGGCAGGACGCACGTCATGCAGACGCCGATGCCGCAGGCCATGGACTCCTCGACAGCGACCTGGCAGGGGATCCCGCGCTCGGTGCACTGCTCCGTGACCGCCTTGAGCATGGCCATCGGCCCGCAGGCGTAGACCACCTCGGCGCCCGTACGGTCGAGCAGGCCCGGCAGGACGTCGCTCACGCGACCGCGCCTTCCGGTCGAGCCGTCGTCGGTGGTCACCTCGATGCTCGTCGCGATGCGCTTGGCGTCGAGCTGTCCGAAGAGCTTGTCGGTCGACCCGGCGCCGAGGACGAAGTCGACGCGACAGCCGCGTTCCCGCAGAGCCGTGGCGAGCGGGAGCAGCGGGGCAGAGCCGTAGCCGCCGCCGACCAGCGTCGCGTTGACCGCCTCCCGCGGCAGCTTGAAGGGCTGACCCAGCGGGCCGACCAGGTCGAGCTTGTCCTGTGCCCTGCGCGAGGAGAGCCAGGCGGTGCCCTTGCCGTGCACGGCGAAGATGAACTCGACGGTGCCGCCGTAGACCCCGCGCTCCTTGACGTCGTAGATGGCGAAGGCACGACGCAGCAGCATGCTCGACTCCGGCCCGCCCACCTGGACCGCGACGAAGTGGCCGGGCCGGGTCAGCTCCGCCATGCCGGGAGCGACCACGGTCATGGCCTGGTAGGCACCGACCCTGCGGATGGACAGGACCTCGCCCTGCACCTGGACGGGCATCAGACCTCCTTCGCCGTAGCACTGGCAGTGACCGTGGGAGCGAGAGCGCTGCCGGCGCCGGAGGCGCGCAACCTCGCATGATGCTCCTGCAGGGAGGTGACGCCGATGTCGCCCCTCACCAGAGCCTCGATCCCTTGCACCGCCGCCGCCGCACCCTGGATCGTGGTGATGCACGGGACGCCCCGGGTGACGGCTGCCGTGCGGATCTCGTAGCCGTCCAGCCGAGCCCCCACGCCAAAGGGCGTGTTGAAGATCAGGTCGATCTCCCCGGCCAGGACCAGGGGCACGATGTCGTCTCCGAGGCCGTGCGAGTGCTTGCCGACGAGGGAGGCCAGCACCCCGTTGCGGCGCAGGACCTCAGCCGTGCCCTCCGTCGCCAGGATCTCGAAGCCCAGGTCGGCGAGACGCTTCACCGGGAAGATCATCGCGCGCTTGTCCCGGTTGGCCACGGAGACGAAGACCTTCCCCTTGAGGGGCAGGTCGCCGTACGCCGCCGACTGCGACTTGGCGAAGGCGGTGCCGAAGACGGCGTCGATGCCCATCACCTCACCGGTGGACTTCATCTCCGGTCCGAGGATCGTGTCGACGCCGCGGAAGCGGCCGAAGGGGAGCACGGCCTCCTTGACGGAGATCGGCGCGTCCATCGGCATCGTGCCGCCGTCGCCGGTCGCGTTGAGCATGCCCTCCGCCCGCAGCTCGGCGATGGTCGTGCCGAGCATCACGCGGGCGCAGGCCTTGGCCAGCTGGACGGCCGTCGCCTTGCTCGTGAAGGGCACGGTGCGCGAGGCGCGGGGGTTGGCCTCGAGCACGTAGAGCACGTCGTCCTTGAGGGCGTACTGGACGTTGAGCAGGCCGCGGACGCCGACACCCTTCGCGATGATCTCGGTGCTCAGCCGGATGCGCTCGAGGTCGGCGCGGCCCAGCGTGATGGGCGGCAGGGCGCAGGCGGAGTCACCGGAGTGGATGCCGGCCTCCTCGATGTGCTCCATGACGCCGCCCAGGTAGAGCTCGGTGCCGTCGTACAGCGCGTCGACGTCTATCTCGATGGCGTCCTCGAGGAACCGGTCGACCAGCACGGGCGTGTCCGGCCCGACGATGGTGCTGCGGTCCATGTAGTCCCGGAGCATCTCGTCGCTGTAGACGATCTCCATGCCTCGACCGCCGAGGACGTACGACGGCCGCACCAGCACCGGGTAGCCGACGTCGGTCGCCACCGTCGCGGCGTCGTCGTAGGAGGTGGCCATGCCGCTCTTGGGCGAGGGCAGTCCGCCTTCGGACATGACCTTTCCGAAGGCGTCACGGTCCTCGGCAAGGTGGATGGCCTCAGGGCTGGTCCCGACGATGGGGACCCCGCAGTCCTTGAGCTCCTGCGCGAGCCGCAGCGGGGTCTGTCCGCCGAGCTGCACGATGACGCCGACCAGCTCACCTCCACCGGCTGCTGCGCTGAGCCGCTCGGCGTGCACGACCTCGAGGACGTCCTCGACGGTGAGCGGTTCGAAGTAGAGGCGGTCGCTGGTGTCGTAGTCGGTCGACACCGTCTCCGGGTTGCAGTTGACCATCACGGTCTCGTAGCCGGCGTCGCGCAGGGCGAACGAGGCGTGCACGCAGGCGTAGTCGAACTCGATGCCCTGACCGATCCGGTTCGGACCGCTGCCTAGGATGAGCACCTTCTTCTTGGCCGAGCCCGCGACCTCGGTCTCCTCGTCGTAGGAGGAGTAGTGGTAAGGCGTCTCAGCCGCGAACTCGGCCGCGCAGGTGTCAACGGTCTTGTACACCGGGCGCACGTCCAGCTCGTGCCTGAGGGCACGGACCTGCTGCTCGCTGAGACCCTTGACCGCGGCGATCTGCTTGTCGCTGCAGCCGAAGCGCTTTGCCCTGCGCAGCAAGGCTTCCGTGAGCTCACCGGCCTCGAGCTCGGCCCGCAGCCCGACGAGCTGCAGGATCTGGTCCAGGAACCACCGGTCGATCTTGGTGGCCTCGAAGACCTGCTCGACGGTGGCGCCCTTGCGCAGCGCGAGCTCGACCAGGTGCAGGCGCCCGTCGGTCGGGGTCGAGATCTGCCGCAGGACCTCCTCGAGGCTGAGGTCCGGGTCGGGCTCGGCCCAGAAGCCGCTCGGAGACTGCTCCAGCGAGCGCATCGCCTTCTGCAGCGCCTCGACGAAGGACCGGCCGATGCTCATGGCCTCGCCCACGCTCTTCATGGTC
>JAODNB010000084.1 GCA_025464795.1 Frankiales bacterium | reverse complement strand
GCGATGCGGACGTAGCGCGGGATCTTGTAGTGCGCGAGCTTGCCCTTGCACCACGCGCGCAGCTGCGCCTCGTCCAGTGACGAGCCCTCGGCCAGCCGCACCCAGGCGCAGAGCTCCTCGCCGTACTTCACGTCCGGGACGCCGATGACCTGCACGTCGACGATGTCCGGGTGCGTGTAGAGGAACTCCTCGACCTCGCGCGGGTAGACGTTCTCGCCCCCGCGGATCACCATGTCCTTGGAGCGGCCCACGATCGACAGGTAGCCGTCGACGTCCATGACGGCGAGGTCACCGGTGTGCATGAAGCCCTCGTCGTCGATGGCCTCGGTGGTCTTGGCGGGGTCGTCCCAGTAGCCGATCATCACGCCGTACCCGGCGGTGCAGAGCTCGCCGGTCTCACCGCGCAGAACGGTCTCGTGCGTGATGGGGTCGACGACCTTGACGGTGACGTGCGGGTGCACCCGGCCGACCGTGCCCGTGCGCTTGTCGAGGGTGTCGTCGGCGCCGGTCTGCGTCGAGACCGGCGACGTCTCCGTCATGCCGTAGGCGATCGTGACGTCGGGCATGAAGACCTGCACCTGCTTCATGACCTCGACAGGGCAGGGCGAGCCGGCCATGATCCCGGTCCTCAGCGTCGACAGGTCGTAGGCCGAGAAGTCGGCGAGGGCGAGCTCGGCGATGAACATCGTCGGCACGCCATACAGGGACGTGCACCGCTCCTGCTGCACGGCGCGCAGGGTGGCGGCGGGGTCGAACGACGGCGCGGGGATGACGACGCACGCGCCGTGCGTGAGAGCCGCGAGGTTGCCCATGACCATCCCGAAGCAGTGGTAGAAGGGCACGGGTACGCAGATCCGGTCGGCCTCGGTGTAGCTGCAGCCCTCGCCGACGAGGAACCCGTTGCCGAGGATGTTCGTGTGGCTGAGGGTGGCGCCCTTGGGGAAGCCGGTGGTGCCCGAGGTGTACTGGATGTTGATGGGCTCCGAGGCGTAGAGCGCCCGGTCCGGCAGCGGTCCGCCGTCGAGCGACAGCGCGTCCCACTCCGGTGAGCCGAAGAACACCGCCTCCACGTCGGGAGCGGCCTCCGCGGCCATCGCGGTGTAGTCGCTGCCCTTGAACTCCGGTGCGGCGATGAGCAGCGACACCCCGGCCTGCTGCAGGACGTACGCCAGCTCGTGGGTGCGGTAGGCGGGGTTGATCGTGACCAGCACGGCACCGATGCGCGCAGTCGCGTACTGCACGAGGACCCACTCGAGGCAGTTCGGCGACCAGATGCCGACGCGATCCCCCTTCTCGATGCCTCTCGCCAGCAGGCCACGAGCCACCCGGTCGACGGCGGCAGAAAGCTCGGCGTAGGTGAACCGCACGCCCTGCTCCACCGACACCAGCGCCTCACGTGCGGGCCCAGCTGCGACGGCCCGGTCGAGCGCATCTCCGATGGTCCCGGCGGGGAGCGGAGGGCTGCTGGGGCCGGAGTCGATCGCCAGGGCAAGCATGCGGCCTCCTCGGAGCTCGGAAGCCGTCAGCCTCCCACAACGCGTCGGGATAGCGTGAGCGGATGTCTCTCCAGCTCGCTCTGACGGACACGCGGCTCGCCAACGGCTTGCGGGTCGTCGTCCACTCCGACCACACGTCGCCGGTCGTCGCTGTCAACGTCTGGTACGGCGTGGGCAGCCGTCACGAGCAGCTGCACCGCACGGGCTTCGCCCACCTCTTCGAGCACCTCATGTTCCAGGGCTCGCGACAGGTCAAGGGAACCGACCACTTCTCGATCCTCCAAGGGGTCGGAGCCACCCTCAACGGCACGACGAGCTTCGACCGGACGAACTACTTCGAGACGGTGCCCTCGCACGCGGTCGAGGTGGCGCTGTGGCTCGAGGCCGACCGGATGGGCTCGCTGCTCGAGGCGGTCAACCAGGAGAGCCTGGACAACCAGCGCGACGTCGTGAAGAACGAGCGGCGTCAGCGCTACGACAACGTGCCCTACGGCACCGCCTGGGAGCGGATCTTCGCGGGGGTCTTCCCCGACGGGCACCCGTACCAGCACATGCCGATCGGCTCGATGGAGCACCTCGATGCAGCGTCCCTCGACGACGTGCACGCCTTCTTCACGTCGTGGTACGCACCCGACAACGCGGTGCTGTCGCTCGTCGGCGACATCACCCCCGACGACGGCCTGGCCCTGGCCGAGAGGTACTTCGGCGGCATCGCGGCGAAGGGCGGCTTCGAGGCAGCCCGCGACGGCGTCATCGGTCCGATCGATGCTCCGCTGAGGGTGGAGGTGCGCGGTGAGAACGTGCCCAGCGAGGCCCTGTACATCGTCTTCCGCGTGCCCGCAGACGGGACTGCCGACTGCGACGCGGTCGAGCTGGCGCTGATGGTCCTCACCGAAGGGGCCTCGAGCCGGCTCGTCACGCGCCTGGTCCGCGAGGACAAGACGGCGCAGTTCGTCTCCGGTGGAGTGCAGCGGCTCATCGGCGGCACGGGCCTCGGGCTGCTCACGCTCCGGACCATGCCGGGGGCCGAGCTGGCAGACCTCGAGGCGGTGATCGCAGCGGAGCTCGCGCGCTTCGCAGCTGAGGGTCCGACAGAGCTCGAGCTGGAGCGGGTGCGGGCGCAGTCCGAGCGCGCCTTCCTCGACTCGATCAGCACCGTCGAAGGGCTGGCCGACCAGCTGGGCAGGAACGCCACGCTCTTCGACGATCCCGGCAGGGTGAGCACGGCGCTCGCTTCGCTGCTCGCGGTCGACGCCGAAGCCGTCCGGGAGGCGGCTGCCCGGCTGCTCACCCCGCAGAACCAGTTCGTCCTGACCTACCACCTCCCGGAGGCCGCCGCGTGAGCGCGATCCTGCAGCCGCGTCCGACGGTCGGTGCTCCGGTCCTGTGGCGCTTTCCGCACGTCGACGAGAGCCGCCTCGACAACGGGCTCCGCCTGCTCGCCGTGCACCTGCCGGGCAAGCACGTCGCGACCGCTGCGGTGCTGCTCGACGTCCCCGTCGACGCCGACCCGGCAGGGCAGGAGGGTCTCGCCGTCATCGCCGCACGCTGCCTCGACGAGGGCACGACCTCGCTGACGGCGACAGAGTTCGCTGATGCCTTGGAGCGTCAGGGAGCCTCGTTCCACGCTTCGGCTGGGTACGACGGCATCACCGCCACGCTGGACGTCCCCGTGTCGCGGCTGGGCACGGCGCTGCCGCTGCTGGCCGACGCGGTCCTCAACCCGGTCTTCCCCCAGGAGGAGGTCGACCGGGTGATCGCCCAGCGCCTCGTGGAGATCGTGCAGGAGCAGTCGAACCCGCCGTCGCGCGCCGGCGTCGAGCTGCCCCGGCTGCTCCACGTCGCCGGGACACGGCACACGATCCACGCGGCCGGTACGCCGGAGTCCCTGGCGGCACTGACCTCCGTGTCCGCGGCTTACCTCGCGCGGATCGCTCCGTCGACGACGACGGTGATCGTGACGGGCGACCTCAGCGGCGTCGACGTCCCTGGCTTGGTGCACCAATCCTTCGGAGACTGGCAGGGGACTGCGGACCCATGGGTGCCGACCTCCCCGCAGTACGACACCCGACGTCGCGCTCTCGTCGTCGACCGGCCCGGGTCGGCCCAGACGCAGCTCGTCCTCGGCCACTCCGCCCCGGACCGGAGCGCCCCTGACTGGTCCGCGATGGGGCTCGCGGCGTACGCCCTCGGCGGGACCCTCACCTCGCGGATCGACGCCGTGCTGAGGGAGGAGAAGGGCTACACCTACGGGATGCGGGGGAGCTTCGCGCCGCAGCGCCGGGGAGGTGCCTTCACCATTCACGGGTCGGTCGACACCGACAGCACGGCGCCCGCGCTCCAGGACCTCATGACGGTGCTCACCACGGCCTCAACGGAGGGCCTGCGCGAGGACGAGCACGTGGCTGCGCGGGAGTACCTGGTTGGTGTCTCGCCGATGCGCTGGGAGACACCGGGCGCCGTCGCCTCGCAGCTCGGGGCCGTCGTCGGCAACGACCTGCCTCTCACGTGGATCGACGGCTACCTCGAGGGCCTGCGCACGGCGACGCTGGATGAGGTCAACGCGGCGATGCGCACGCACGTGCGGCCCGCCGACCTCCTCGTGGTGGCCGTCGGCGAGGCAGCAGCCATCACGTCCGCCCTGCACGACCAGGGCTGGGCTGACCTCGACGTCATCCCCGCCTGACCGCCTTCGCGGGGTTCCGACGAGACACCCCGCGCGGGTGTCTCGCGGTAGCCCTCCCGGTCGGCCCGTCCCGGCCGGTTCTTGAGCGCAGACACCGTGCCAGCGCGAGACACCGGCCCGAACGAGAGGGCAGTGTCTCGTCAGAGTTCGAGCGGCTCATCCGCTGCGACGAGCCGCCAACCGCTCGTTCGCGACAACGTTCTGGGCGATCGTGGTCGTCACGAACCGGACCCGGGGGTCGAGCAGCTGCCGGGAGCCGCGGTCCATCGCCCTTCGCACCTTGTACTCGAGGTCGCCCTTGTCCCTGTACGCGGAGTCCCACCCCCAACGAGCGACCTCCAGGCCGACGTCCTCGAGGCGCTCGATCTGCCACTTCTCGCTCATCACCTGCTCCCGGCTGTCGTACTTGAGGGCTCCGTCGGCCAGCCCGACCGCGTTGTGCTGGCGCCACAGGAAGTCGACCCGGGCGATCAGGTCGTCTCCGAGGTAGACGAGGACCTGCAGCTCGGGGCGCGGCAACCCGCGTTCGTCCGTGCGCACCCGGGAGATCGACTCGAGCACCGATTCCGACAGACCATCGGCGAACTCAGCGACCCGTACCGCTGCGAAGCCCCGCTTCCACGACGACATACGAGCGGCGGCGTCCTTGAGCTCTCGCTGGCTCGTCCCTGCACGCAGGACCGCATCCGCGACGACGACTGCACTCATGAACGACTCGTCCCGTGCGAGGTCCACCGCAGTCCGGGGCCGAGTGGTACTGGGGAGGCCATCCAGGACCTGACGATCCCGATCGGGCAGCACGGAGAGCCGCTCGTGCCGGTTGTTGGCCTTGGACGTCATGCCCGTCCTGTCACGCACGAGCTCGGGAACGTGCGGCGCCTGACCGAGAAGCGGCAGTCCATGAGCGATCGCTGCAGTGCGGCGCGCACGTGCCAACCTCGGCCGGCGAGGACACGTCCCATGGCCGCGCAGAGGTGACGGTCCCGCTCGGGCAGTGCCTCCCAGATGAAGGCGTGCACGTACACGCCTCGCCCGAGGCGCGTCCAGTCGCCCCTCCTGGCCACGGTCGCGGCGGCTTCCGTCCAGCCCAGGCTCTGAGCCTGCTTCCAGGTGAAGGCCCCGCGCTGCGTGGCCGCGAGGGCAAGGAGCGCGGTAACCGGGTCGTCAGACATCCGGCGAGCGTGACTGATCCGCGGGCGCGGGGCGTTGTTCTGTCCACAGGTCTGGTCCGGACGAGACATGCCCCCCAGGTGTCTCGTCCGGACGAGCTGGCGAGGGGCTCCGTGAGCGGGGAGGTGCCCGCAGGGCCCCGGCCAACGCGAGACACGGAGCCCTGATCGGCGCGGGTGTCTCGTCATGGCCCGGTCAACGGGGCCGCCTAGCGGGGGTCGCGGAAGAGGGTCTCCTGGCTGAGGCTCGCGAGCAGCCCACCGCTGCGGTCGAAGATCGATCCGGTGTACCAGCCCCGACCGCGCGCGACCGTCACGGGGACGAGATCCATGAGGACGAAGTCGTCGAGCCGTGCCGGGCGGTGGAACCAGACGGCATGGTCCAGTGACGAACCGGCGCGCGTCTCTGCGCCTTCCAGGCCCCAGAGGCCGTTGAAGATGTCCGACAGGTAGGTCAGGACGCAGGCGTGCAGCGTCGGGTCGTCGGGCAGTGCCTCGGGGCAGCGGGCCCAGAGGCGGGTCGTCGCGTGGGTCGCCTCGAACGGCTGCCGCGGGAGGCGGCACTCGATGCCGACCATGAGCGGGACGCTGAACGCCTTCAGCTCGAACGGGTCGCCGGCGTCCGGCGCCTGAGGCACCTGCTCGTCCATCCCGGCCTCGAGTGCGTGGAAGCTGCAGGCGAGGTTCAGCAGCACCTCCCCGTCCTGGATGGCGACCACCCGACGGGCGGTGTAGGAGCGGCCGTCCCTGTCGCGCGCGACCCGGAAGACGATCTGCTTCGTGGGATCGCCCGCGCGCAGGAAGTACCCGTGCAGCGAGTGGGGCTCGAGCCCGGGTGCGGTCCGGCCGGCGGCCCACAGGGCCTGCGCGGCGACCTGGCCTCCGTACAGGTGGTGCAACTCGCTCGAGACGACACGACTGCGGAAGAGGTCCTCCTCGATCTCCTCGAGCTCGAGGAGGGCCCGCAGGCTGGTGGTGATCGCCATCCGTCAGACGTCGGTGACGCGGAGCCCTGCGTGCGCCTTGTACCGACGGTTCACGGAGATGAGGTTGGCGGTGAGAGCCTCGACCTGGTGGGCGTTGCGCAGCCGTCCGCCGTAGATGCCGCGCATCCCGGAGACCGTGTCCGCCAGTGCCTGGACGAGATCGGTCGCCTCGCGGTCGTCGCCGAGGACGAGCACGTCGGTGTCGATCGTGGTGACCTCGGGGTCCTCGAGCAGGACGGCGCTGACGTGGTGGAAGGCAGCGGTGACCCGGCTGTCGGGCAGCAGCGCTTCGGCCTGCTGGGCGGCGGACCCCTCGGGAACGGGCAGGGCGTACGCACCCTGCTTGTCGAAGCCGAGCGGGTTCACGCAGTCGACGACGACCTTGCCGACCAGAGCCGTGCGCAGCGACTCCAGCAGCTCCCCGTGCCCCTCCCACGGAACGGCGACGATGACCACGTCGCTCTGCTCCGCGCAGCCGAGGTTGTCCGCACCGCCGACGGGCTTGCCGACCTTCTCCGCCAGCTCGGCGGCGGCAGCCTCGCCCTTCTCGGTGCTGCGGCTGCCGAGGATGACGTTCAGGCCGCTCTGGGCGAAGCGGAAGGCGAGCCCGCGGCCCTGCGGTCCGGTGCCACCGAGCACGCCGATCGTGAGGGCTGACAGGTCGGTCACGGGAGCTCCGGAGGGCTGGGGGAAGGAACTCGGCATTGTACGTTCGCGACCATGAAGGTCCTGGTCCCCCATACCGAAGGGGCCGACGTCCTCTCACGGCTCCCCGGCGTCGAGCCTGTGCTCTACGACGCAAGCGGTCCGTGGCCGGCGGACGCGGAGGTGCTCATCCCTGCCTTCCTGGCCGGTACGGATGCGACCGAGGTCCTCGCCGGTCTTCCGAGCCTCCGACTGGTCCAGCTGCTGTCCGCCGGTGCGGAGGCGTGGATCGGTCGGCTGCCCGCCGGCGTCGCCCTGAGCGACTGCCGCGGTGCGCACGGGGGCGCGACAGGTGAGTGGGTGGTCAGCGTCCTGCTGGCGGTCTACCGGCACCTGCCGCGGTTCATCGGCGCGCAGGCCGAAGGGCGTTGGGACTACCACCAGACCGAGGAGCTCGCGGGCAAGCGGGTCCTGCTCGTCGGCGCAGGTGATGTGGCCGAGGAGACGGCCCGCAGGCTTGCGCCGTTCGACGTCACGGTGACCCGGGTCGGCCGCACCGCGCGACCGGGGGTGCACGGCGTGGACGAGCTCCGCGCGCTGCTGCCGGACTGCGACGCGTGCGTCGTGGTGGTACCTCTCACGGACTCCACGCGCGGCCTGGTGGACCGGGACTTCCTGGCGGCACTGCCCGACGGCTCAGTGCTCGTGAACGGCGCCCGCGGACCCGTCGTCGACACGGCTGCGCTGCTGGCGGAGCTCCAGTCAGGACGGCTGCGCGCGGCAGCCGACGTCACCGAACCGGAGCCCCTCCCCGAGGGCCACGCGCTGTACACCGCGCCAGGCTTCCTGCTGACGCCGCACGTCGGCGGCTCGGTGCCGATGGCCATGCAACGGGCCTACCGGGTGGCTGCCGAGCAGATCGCAGCCTTCGCCCGGGGGGAGGAGCCGCCGAACCTCGTGGTCGGTGACTACTGACCGGTGTTTCCTGTGGTTTTCTCTCGGTCATGAGCGACATCATCGACGACCTCTCCGCCGAGCACGCCGCCCTCGACGCGGTGGTCGCCGGGCTGACCGAGGATCAGTGGCTCACGCCCACCCCGGCCCAGGGGTGGTCTGTCCTCGACAGCATCAGCCACCTGCACTACTTCGACGGAACCGCCACCCAGGCCCTCACCGACCCGGAGGCCTTCGCCAGGCATGCCGAGGCCCTGTTCTCGGCGGACGGTGGCCTCGCGGAAGCCGATGTCGCGATCGGTCGCGAGCTCGGTGGGCAGGACCTTCTCAGCGCCTGGCGGGCGGGACGCAACAGCCTGCTCGCGGCCCTGCGGGCGGCGGACCCGACGCAGCGCGTCCCGTGGTACGGGCCCCCGATGGCGCTGCGGAGCTTCGCGACAGCTCGGCTGATGGAGACCTGGGCGCACGGCGTCGACGTGACCGACGCCCTGGGGCTCCCCGTGGCTGCCAGCGAGCGCCTCAAGAGCATCTGTCACATCAGCATCGGCGCTCGTGCGTACTCCTTCCTCGTCAACGGGGTCGAGGACCCTGGCGGCGCCATCCGCTGCGAGCTGGCCGGACCGAGCGGTGAGAGCTGGACGTGGGGTCCCGAAGAGGCCACCGATCGGGTCAGCGGGCCGGCGCTGGACCTCGCGCTGATCGCCACCCAGAGGCGGCACCTGGACGACGCGAACCTGACCATCACGGGGCCCTCCGCAACGGCGTGGCTGGCCATCGCGCAGTCCTTCGCCGGTCCGAGCGGAGGCGGCCGCCAGCCGCTGGCGCAGGCATGACGGTCCTCGGTACCGCCCTGGACCTCCGGTCGGACGCCTTCCTGAAGAACCGGGAGGACATGCTCGAGCAGCTGGCGGCCCTCGACGAGCAGCTCGCCCTGGCCGGCCTGGGCGGCGGCGAGAAGGCGGTCGCGCGGCACAAGGCGCGCGGCAAGCTGACCCTGCGCGAGCGGGTCTCGCTGCTCATCGACCGCGACACCCCGTTCCTCGAGATCGGCGCGCTGGCGGGCTACTACACCGACTACCCCGTCGGCGGTGGCGCTCTGGTCGGGATCGGCACGATCAACGGCACGGAGTGCGTCATCTTCGGCCACGACCCGACGGTCCTCGGAGGTGCACTGACCCAGACGAGCATCCCGAAGATCGACCGCGCGCTGCTGATCGCGAAGCAGAACCGGCTGCCCTACGTGCAGCTCATCGAGTCGGCCGGCGGTGACCTCCGTCCCCGCGGCAGCGACATCGAGGAGATCCTCAAGGGCTCGACCTTCCACTTCGCCGGGTCGGGCGGGTTCTTCTACGAGACGACGGTGCTCTCAGGCCTGGGCATCCCGACCGTGGCGATCGTCTTCGGCAGCTCGACGGCCGGAGGGGCGTACATGCCGGGGCTGTCGGAGTACACGATCCTGGTGAAGCAGCAGGCGAAGGTCTTCCTCGGTGGCCCGCCTCTCGTCAAGGTCGCCACCGGTGAGGAGTCGACCGATGAGGAGCTGGGCGGGGCGGAGATGCACGCCAGCGTCAGCGGCCTCGCCGACTACCTGGCCGAGGACGAGCTCGACGCGATCCGGCAGGCCCGTGACGTGATCCACCACCTGCACTGGAAGAAGCAGGGACCCGGACCGGACGGCGTCGGGGACGAGCCTGTGCTGGACCCGGAAGACCTGCTGGGCATGGTGTCTCGTGACCTGCGCCAGCCCGTCGACGTGCGCGAGGTCATCGGCCGGGTCGTCGACGGCAGCAGGTTCGAGGAGTTCAAGGCCAGGTACGGCACGACGCTTGTCTGCGGGTGGGCAGAGGTCCACGGCTTTCCTGTAGGGATCCTCGGGAACAACGGGCCGCTGTTCCCTGAGTCGTCGCAGAAGGCGTCCCAGTTCATCCAGCTCTGCAACAAGACGTCGACGCCGCTGGTGTTCCTGCAGAACATCACCGGCTACATGGTGGGCAAGGACTACGAGCAGGCCGGCATGGTCAAGTGGGGCAGCCAGATGATCAACGCGCTGTCCAACAGCACCGTCCCGCACGTCACCGTCGTCCTCGGTTCCTCTTACGGGGCGGGCAACTACGGCATGGGCGGCCGCGGCTTCGGCACCCGGTTCGTGTTCTTGTGGCCCACCGCGAAGATCGCCGTCATGGGTCCGCAGCAGATCGCCGGCGTCATGTCGATCGTCCGCCGGGCTCAGGCCGCCAGGAAGGGCGAGGAGGTCAACGAGGAGATCGAGAAGCTCATCACCGACACCGTGTCCGAGGTCGCCGAGCGGCAGTCCCATGCGATGTACGCCTCCGGCCGGGGCGTCGACGATGGGGTCATCGACCCGCGCGACACCAGGACCGTGATCGGGCTCTCCCTGTCTGCCTGCCACAGCGCGCCCGTCGTCGGCGCCGAGTCCTTCGGGGCCTTCCGGTGATCACCAGCCTGCTCGTCGCCAACCGCGGTGAGATCGCCCGCCGGATCCTGAGAACCGCTGAGGCCATGGGCATCCGGACCATCGCCGTCTACGCCGACGGCGACGCGGTCGCACCGTTCGTTCGCGAGGCTCACGTGGCGATCCCCCTCGACGGTCGGACGGCCAGCGAGACCTACCTCTCGGTGGAGAAGGTCCTCGCAGCGGCGAAGAAGGTCGGGGCCGACGCGATCCACCCCGGGTACGGCTTCCTGTCGGAGAACGCGGCGTTCGCCCAGGCGGTGATCGACGCCGGCATCACGTGGGTCGGCCCCACGCCGGACGCGATCGCCGCCATGGGTGACAAGCTCGCGGCGAAGGCTCTGATGAAGCAGGCCGGAGTGCCGACGCTGGACGCTCCGGAGGGGCACTTCCCCGTGCTGGTGAAGGCCGCGATGGGCGGCGGCGGCAAGGGCATGCGACTGGTCGAGCGCGCCGAGGACCTCGACGACGCGATCGCCGGTGCCAAGCGCGAGGCCCTTGCTGCCTTCGGCGACGACACCGTGTTCCTGGAGAGGTACCTCACGGGCTCGCGCCACGTCGAGATCCAGATCCTCGGCGATCGCCACGGGAACCTCGTGCACCTCGGGGAGCGCGAGTGCTCCATCCAGCGCCGGCACCAGAAGGTCATCGAGGAGGCGCCGTCGAGCGCCGTCAGCCCCGAGCTGCGCGAGCAGATGGGCCAGGCAGCTCTGCTCGCGGCCAAGGCGCTGAGGTACGAGAACGCCGGCACTGTCGAGTTCCTGCTGGCGGGCGACGGTTCGTACTTCTTCCTCGAGGTGAACACCCGGCTGCAGGTGGAGCACCCCGTCACCGAGATGGTGACGGGGATCGACCTCGTGCGCGAGCAGATCCTCATCGCCCAGGGGGAACCGCTCAGCTTCGAGCAGGCAGACGTGACGTTCACCGGCCATGCGGTCGAGGCTCGGCTCTACGCCGAGGACCCTGCCAACGACTTCCTGCCCGTGACCGGGACGGTCCTGCACTGGGCCCCCGCCGAGGGCGCTCGGTATGACAGCGGCATCGAGTCGGGCAGCGTCATCGGGGTGGAGTTCGACCCGATGCTCGCGAAGGTGATCGCGCACGCGCCGACCCGAGGCGAGGCTGCGCTGCGACTGGCCCAGGCCCTGGAGCGCACCGCAGTCCAGGGCACGACCACCAACCGGGACTTCCTCGTCGCGACCCTCCGCCACCCGAGCTTCCTCGCCGGTGACACCACGACCGACTTCATCGAGCGGGTCAACCCGGACCGAACGCCTCCGGTGTACGTCGCGCAGCTCGAGCACGCCGCCGTCCTGGCATCGCTGACGGACTCGGCCTGGCGCCGGGCCGCCTCCCCGATGCGGGGCTTCCCGGCGGTCTGGCGCAACAGCGTCATCCCCGCTGAGGTGCGCACCTTCCACCACGGCGACCTCGTGATCGCCGTCAGCTACGTCGCCCAGCGGGACGGGACCTTCCAGGTCACCGTCGGTGAGAGCGTCTGGCAGGCAAGGGTTCTCGCTGTGACGTCGGAGGAGATCGAGGCCGAGGTAGACGGCGTCCGCCATCGGGCGCCGATCCGGCAGCACGGCCCACGGTGGTGGGTGGGCGAGCTCGAGCTGCAGCTCCAGCTGCGCTTCCCGCAGCCCGAGCTCGAGACGATCGAGGGCGGGCTGGTCGCGCCGCTGCCGGGTGGCATCATCGCGGTCGAGGTGGCCGTCGGGGACGCGGTCGTCGCCGGTCAGCTGCTGGTCATCATGGAGGCCATGAAGATGGAGCACCGCATCACGGCACCGTCTGACGGCACCGTCGCGGAGGTACGTGTCGCGCTCGGTGCCCAGGTGGCGAGCGGGGACCTGCTGGTGGTGCTGCATGACTGAGCCGCTCCGGATCGCGAACTGCTCGGGCTTCTACGGCGACCGGCTCTCCGCGGCGAGGGAGATGGTCGAGGACGGACCCATCGACGTCCTCACCGGTGACTGGCTCGCCGAGCTGACGATGCTGATCCTGTTCAAGGACCGGATGAAGAACCCCGGCGGCGGCTACGCCAAGACCTTCGTGCGGCAGATGGAGCAGGTCATGGGCACCTGCCTGGACCGCGGGATCAAGGTCGTCGCCAACGCGGGTGGTCTCAACCCCAAGGGCCTCGCCGACGCGCTGCAGGAGGTGGCGAAGACCCTGGGGCTCGAGCCTCAGATCGCTTCTGTGGCCGGCGATGACGTCCTTCCGCGGCTGTCTGAGCTGGGTGCCCTCCGCAACCTGGACACGCGCGAGGAGCTCGGGAACCGGACGGTGCTCACCGCGAACGCCTACCTCGGCGGGTGGGGCATCGTCGACGCGCTCGAGCGCGGAGCAGACATCGTCGTCACGGGCCGTACGACCGACGCAGCCGTGGTGATGGCGCCCGCTGCCTGGCACCACGGCTGGCAGCGGGACGACTACGACGCGCTGGCCGGTGCGCTCGTCGCCGGCCACGTCATCGAGTGCGGCACTCAGGCGACGGGCGGCAACTACGCCTTCTTCCAAGAGGTCTCCGACCTCATCCACCCGGGCTTCCCCATCGCTGAGATCGCTGCGGACGGCTCCTCGGTCATCACCAAGCACGACAGCCACAGCGGGATGGTCTCGGTGGGCACCGTCACCGCGCAGCTGCTCTACGAGATCAGCGGGCACGAGTACCTCAACCCTGACGTCACGGCCCGGTTCGACTCGATCGAGCTCGAGCAGGAGGGCAAGGACCGCGTGCGCATCAGCGGGGTCCGGGGGCAGGCTCCCCCCGAGACGTCGAAGGTCTGCCTCAACCTCGCGGGGGCGACCAAGGCGTCGTTGAGCTTCTCCCTCGTCGGGCTCGACATCGAGGACAAGGCCGACCTGCTCGTCCGCGGCTTCTTCGCTGCGATCCCCGGGGGACGCGACGCCTTCGCTGAGTCCGAGATCGACCTGATCCGGTCGGACGAGCAGGACCCGTCCCGCAACGAGACGGCGGTGGCCTCACTGCGCATCACCCTCAAGGACCCGGACGCGGCGAAGTTCGGCAAGCCGCTCATGACGGCGATGACCGAGCTCGCCTTGGGCAGCTACCCCGGGTTCTTCGGGGGTCCGAGCTCCACGCAGGCCTACGGCATCTACTGGCCGGCGCTCATCCCGAGCTCGCTGCTGAGCCACGAGGTCGTTCTCGGCGACGTCACGACTCAGGTTCCGCCGACCATCCCCACCGCGGCAGCCAGGATCGTCGTCGACGTTCCGTCGCTGCCACCCGCACCGGGAGGCGACACGCGTCGGCTTCCCCTCGGGCGGATCGCGGGCGCCCGGTCGGGCGACAAGGGCGGCAACGCCAACCTCGGTGTGTGGGTGCGCACCGACGAGGAGTTCGCGTGGTTGAGCTCTTACCTGACGGTCGACCGGCTGCAGGCGCTGATGCCGGAGACGGCGAAGCTGGAGGTCCAGCGCTACGACTTCCCGAGGATCCGTTCCCTGAACTTCGTGATCGTC
>JAODNB010000049.1 GCA_025464795.1 Frankiales bacterium | reverse complement strand
CGGCTCAGGGTCGTCCCGGACCCGGCCCCCCGCAAGCGGATCAGCGCGGCGGAGCGGGACGGCGTGAAGACGCGTGCCTCCGTACCTGGCTGGGCCGACGTGCTGCTCGGGACGACGCCAGGCGGCGACCGCTGAGGCGCGCTGCCCCCGCCCTGGTCCTGCTCCTGATCGCCGGCTGCGCGAGCGGCGGAAGCGCCGGCGGGAACGCGCACGTCGCGGCGACGGCCGGCCCGCTCGACCGGCTTGACACGGCGGTGCAGACCGTCGCGACGGACCGCAAGGCCGTCCTGCGCGCGGTGGAGGCGGTCGAGGTCGCCGCCACCGCCCTCGACGCGACAGACGCCGTCTGCTTCACCGGGCACGGCCCCGAAGCCCGTACCTCGCACCGGAAGGCCCAACCGCTGGAGGGAGCGGTGGCTGGGCGCTTGCGGGCTCTGACCGGGTTCCTCGCGGCGTACCGCTCGGCCCTGACCTCGCTGACGGCGGCCAGCGTCGCCGTCGACGGGCCGGCGCGAGCCGCCCTGCTGCGGGTCGTGACGAACGGCAGCCGGGAAGCCGTCGCGGTGGAGGCCTTCCGGGTCCGCGCGAACGGCGTCTGGCCCCAGTACGTGGCACTGGACGGTTTCGAGTCGCTGTGGATCACGCGCGCCGTGACGCCCTGGTACCGCTCACCCGAGGAGGGCAGCGCTGCCTACCAGGTGATGGTGGAGGACCAGCGGCCTGCGCTCGCCGCGGCCCGAACCAGGCTCGGGGAAGCGGTCAGCTCTGTCGAAGGACCGATCCGGGCGCAGAGCGCGACGCTCGCGGCTGCGGACTCTGCCCTCGCAGCTGTGCGGGCTCGAGGGACGTCGGGCGGCAAGTAGGCTCCGCGCGTGCCGTCCCTCGCGCTCCGACGTCGACGCGAGCGGGTCCTGGGGCTCGCCCTGGCGGTCCAGCTGACGGTGGGGGTCGTGAGCGCGGTGGTGCTCCGGCCCGCTCCCGAGGCGCCGGCCCGCTCGTCCTCGGCGCCGGTGCTGGCCGCCAACGCGCGCAACGGGGTGTCGGTGCGCACCCTGGCCGTCCGCCAGCTGCTGGCCACCCGTGCCGCTGCCGTGCTGCACAAGGACAAAGACGCCTTCCTCGCCACTGTCGACCCGGGTGCGCGAGCGTTCCAAGCCCGGCAGGGAGCGCTGTTCGACGCCCTGGGAGTGGTGCCCCTCGCGACCTGGCGCTACGACCTCGACCCCACGAGGGAGCGGAGGCACACAGCCGCCCTCGACGCGCTGAGGGGGGTCTGGTGGTCGCCCAACGTCACGCTGCACTACGCCCTCACCGGGTTCGACCGGTCGCCCACCGTCCAGCCTCAGGGCCTCACCTTCGTCGAGCGCGGCGGTCGCTGGTACCTCGGGGCGGAAGACGACTTCGCCCGTATGGGTCATCCCACCTCTCGTGACCTGTGGGACGGCGGCCCCGTCGTGCTGGCCCGGGGCGCCTCGTGCCTGGTGCTGGGCCATCCGAAGAACGCCGCCCTGGTGCGCCAGCTCGTCGTCGAGTGCGACGCGGCGGTGCCCCGCGCCACAGCCGTGTGGGGCAGGGGCTGGGGACGGCGCGTCGTGCTCCTGGTGCCCGACAGCGAGAAGGAGCTGGCGAGCATCGTCCCTGACTCGGGGGACCTGAGCCAGATCGCCGCACTGGCGA
Source organism: Frankiales bacterium (assembly GCA_025464795.1). GTDB lineage: Bacteria > Actinomycetota > Actinomycetes > Mycobacteriales > SCTD01 > RYN-111. Next base: position 4,757 of record JAODNB010000049.1, on the reverse strand, counting down.
CCGCCGAGCTGGTCTCGCCGGGAGCCGGTTACCACCCCGTCGGGGACCGCGTGCTGATCAACCCCAGCAACTTCAGGTCGCTCGGCGCGCTGGGCCGGCGGGTCGTGCTGGCTCACGAGATCACGCACGTGGCCAGCCGCGCCTCGACCGGGCCGCAGGTCCCGACCTGGTTCGTCGAGGGCCTGGCCGACTACGTGGGCTACCTGGGCGTCGACCTGCCGCTCTCGCTGTCCGCCGAGGAGCTGCGCGCAGACGTCCGCGGCGGCAAGCTGCCCACGCGGCTGCCGCTCGACGGTGACTTCGACGGATCCCGCAAGGACCTCGCGCAGACCTACGAGATGAGCTGGCTCGCTGTCGTCTGGATGGCGAAGACCTATGGCCAGAGCACCGTGCTGCAGGTCTACCGGGAGGCTGGTGCCGACAGCAGGCCCGGGGCGCTCGGGCGGGCCGTCCGGCATCACCTGCACCTGACCGTGCCGGAGGTCACCCGTGCCTGGCGGGCCTACCTGGTCAGCGTGCTCACGTGAAGCTGGCTGCACTCGCCCTGGTCGGGTGCCTGGTCGCTGTGGCAGTCACGATCGTCCTGACGGTCCCGTTCCCCGTCCTGCCGGGTGCTCACCCGCACGTCGACCTCCTCCGCGACTTCGCTCCGGCCGAGATCGCGCGGGAACGCGCGTACCACGCCGCCGTCCGCCCGCCGGCCTACTTCTCCCTGCTGGTAGGGGTTCTTGCCGTCGCACTGCTCGGCCTGACGAGACTCGGCTCTCGCCTGGTCGCCGCCGTTCCCGGACACTGGACCGTCAAGGCGGTGGGGGCCGTTGCCCTCGTGTTCGCTCTGAGCCAGCTGGCGACGCTGCCGCTCGACATCCAGGCCGAGAGGGTGCAGCGCCGCTACGGGCTGTCGACGTCGAGCTGGTCCGGCTGGACCGATGACCTGCTGCGCGGGCTCGGAGTCCGGGTCGTCATGACCTCGCTCGTCGTCGTCGCTGTGGTCGGGCTCGCTCGCAGGTTCCCGGCGACCTGGTGGGCGTGGGGCGGGATGACTGCTGCTGTGCTGGTGCTGCTGGGCAGCTTCGTCTACCCGATCGTGGTCGAGCCGGCCTTCAACCACTTCACGTCGCTGCCGGCCGGACAGCTGCGCACCGACCTGCTCCAGCTGGCGGCCAAGGACTCCGTGCCGGTGAAGGACGTCCTTGTCGCGGACGCCTCGCGGCGCACCACAGCCCTGAACGCCTACGTCAGCGGGTTCGGATCGACGCGTCGCATCGTCCTGTACGACACCCTCATCAAGACAGCTCCGCCCGCTGAGGTGGAGCTGATCGTCGCTCACGAGCTCGGTCACGCGAAGAGGCAGGACGTGCTGCACGGGACGGTCATCGGAGCCTTCGGCGCAGGTGCAGGCATCTGCGCCCTGTTCCTGCTGCTGACGTGGGCGCCGCTCCTCCGCCGGGTCGGTGCGCCGTCACCCGGGGACCCTCGCGTGGTGCCCCTCGTGCTGTTCCTCGCAGTGCTGACGCCGTTGCTCATCGCTCCGATGACGAACCTCCTCTCGCGCCACATCGAGGCGCGGGCGGACCTGCACTCCCTCGACCTGACAGGCGATCTCGACACCTACGTCGCGAGCCAGCGGCGGCTGTCGACGACGAACCTGAGCGACCTCGACCCGAACCCTTTCGTCTACAACTTGTTCTTCACCCACCCGAGCGGTCCCCAGCGGATCGCCCTCGCCCGTGAGTGGGAGCGGCTGCGCCGGTGAGGACGCTGGTCGTCACCAACGACTTCCCACCCCGCCCCGGCGGGATCCAGGCGTACGTCCACTCGTTGGCCACCCGTCAGCCCGACGGCGAGGTGGTCGTCTACGCCTCCACCTGGAAGGGCTCCGCGGCGTTCGACGCCGCGCAGCCCTTCCCCGTCATCCGCAACCCCACGTCCGTGCTGCTCCCGACACCCTCGGTGCTCCGGGAGACCCGGGCGCTGGCCAGGTCCGAGGGCTGCGACCGGGTCTGGTTCGGTGCCTCCGCGCCCCTCGGTCTCCTCGCCGGTGGACTGGGTCTGCGCGCCGTCGCCTCCACGCACGGCCACGAGGTGATGTGGGCGGGGTTGCCCGGGTCCCGTCAGCTGCTGCATCGGATCGGCCGGCACCTCGACGTCGCGACCTTCCTCGGGGAGTACACCCGGGCCCGGCTCGCAGGGGTGTTCGACGGCGTCCGGATGGAGCGCCTGCCGACGGGCGTCGACACCACGCTCTTCCGGCCCGGGGCCGGAGGAGAGCAGGTGCGCACGCGCCTGGGGCTGAGCGACCGACCGGTGATCGTGTGCGTCTCGCGGCTGGTGCCCCGCAAGGGGCAGGACGTCCTGATCCGAGCGCTTCCCCTTGTGCAGAAGGAGATCCCTGACGCCGCCCTGCTCCTGGTAGGAGGCGGTCCGCACTCCGGCCACCTGCACCAGCTCGCGGCCGCCTCCGGCGTCGCGGACGACGTGGTGCTCACCGGATCAGTGCCGTGGGAGGAGCTTCCGGCGCACTACGACGCAGGCGACGTGTTCGCGATGCCGTGCCGGTCGCGGTTCGCGGGCCTCGAGGTCGAGGGCTTGGGGATCGTGTTCACCGAGGCCTCGGCGACGGGGCTCCCCGTCGTCGCCGGGAGGTCGGGCGGCTCGCCGGATGCGGTGCTCGACGGGGTGACGGGCACCATCGTCGACGGGACCTCGGTGACCGAGGTCGCCACTGCGGTCGTCGGCTACCTGGCCGACCGGGAGCGCTCGCGCGCTGTCGGTGCCGCCGGACGGGAGTGGGTCGTGCGCGAGTGGCAGTGGGACGTGCTGGCCCGACGACTGAGGACGCTGCTCGAGGGCTAACCGGCCGAGACGACCTGCACGATGCGCGACCGGATGACGGGGTCGGCGTAGCGCCCCATAGACCGATGCAGCGACCAGGCGCACAGGGCCAGGAGCGGCACGGTCACCGCGAGCGGGGCCCACCACACGTCGGTCGCGGACGAGCCCTGGAAGACGACTCCGGCGATGATCGTCGGCAGGACCAGGCCGGCCGAAGCAAGGGTGAGCGCGCCCGGAGGAGCGACGGCGTCGCGCGGACCCTGGAGCTCTGCCTTGTGCGGCCTGCGGACCGACCCCGCCATGCCTCGAGCCACCACGATCGCCGAGCACGTGAGGGCGCTCAGAACGATCGCGATCACCTGCGTGGTGGTGGGTGAGCCCGGACTGCGTACGAACCCGGCCACGACGGTGAGCGCCGCCGCTCCGACCACGGTCTCGGTGAGCACGAGAGCCTTAGAACGGGCGATGAGGCGCGGATCGTGGGGGAGTGAGGCGAGCAGAACCGCACCGCCGGCGTCGAGGCAGAAGGCGTTGATGCCGAACAGCAGACCCGCTCCGGCGGCGACCAGTCCCGGCAGGATGATGAGCGACTCCGACGGGACCTGTGCTCCTGCCGCGGCTGCGCTGGGGAGCACGGCCAGCACGATGCCGCCTCGACGCAGGGCCGGGGCCCGCCACACGCTGGCGCGGTCCACGGCCACGAGGGTGCGAAGCGGCGACGCGTGTGCGGCGCGACGGGGCACGACCCGAGAGGCCCGCTGGGCTCCCGCGTCCCCTGGTCGGCGGAGCGCCCATCCGCACGTCCGCGCGCCGAGGGCCAGGCTGAGGACCGCGACCGCTGCCAGTGCGCCCGTGGTGAGGGCCCACCGGCCCCAGGCGCCGTCCGCACCTGCTGAGATCCCGTCGATGACCGCTCGCGTGGGGCTGTGGTCGAGGAGGTCCGTGCCCAGCCCGGTCTTCACGAGGACGAGCACGGCCAGCAGGATCCCGGCACCGGTGAACGCCACGACCGTGCGACCGCGTCGCGACTGACGCAGCCCGACCACCGTCCACGCCGCGGCCTGCCCGAGTGCGGTGATCGCCGCGACGTACGCCAAGGAGGTGGCAGCCCCCGCCAGACGGTTGCCACCAGCGGTCAAGAACGCGGTCTCCGCGATGAGGGCGAGGATCTGGAGCAGCCACACGAGGTTGATCGGTGCGAGCGCGATCCCGCCCAGGAACTGCGTGCGCGGCTTGACCGGGAAGGCCACGAGCTGGTCCGGCGGCAACACGTCGTTCCCCCCGCCCGCCGTGAGCGGAGCGATGATCGCAAGGAGGCCGAAGCCGAGGAAGGCCTGAGGCGCGAGCTCGACGGCGGTCGTCACAGCGGCCGGCTCGAGCCGCGAGGCGCTGCCCGCGACGAGCAGCATCAGCCAGCCGAGGAAGACCAGCACGAGGATCATGGCGACGCGGACGCTGTCGCTGCGGATCATCTGCCAGCGCAGGCGGAACAGGGCACGGAGCTGGGTGAGGGCGGACGTCGTCACGAGATGAGCGAGCGATAGCGGTCCCGCCCGGCCTCGCCGGTCAGCTCGGAGGCGGGCGCAGCGCCGACGACGCGACCGCCCTTCAGCACGACGGCCTCCTCGCAAGCCTCTACCGCGAGGTGGAGCAGGTGGGTCGACACGAGCACGGCTGTTCCGGTGGCACGGGCCTGACGGACCACCTCGAGGGTGGCCTCCACGCCGAGGGGGTCGACGCCGTCGAAGGGCTCGTCGAGCAGCAGCAGGCGAGGCTAGTGGAAGGCGGCGAGGAGGACGGACAGCCGGCGGCCCATGCCGTGGCTGAACCCGGCGGTCACCCGGTCGGCAGCGCCCGCGAGCTCGAAGCGCTCGAGGAGCTCTCGGGCCCGGGGCTCCCAGGCGCGCATGCCGCGCAGCCGG
>JAODNB010000047.1 GCA_025464795.1 Frankiales bacterium | reverse complement strand
CCGTGAGGCCTCGGGTGGACGGCAGCTTCCGGCGGACGAGGCTCCTCGCTGTCGCCGCCTCCTCGTCGGGATCGAGCTGCTCGACGGCCTCCTTGGCGATGGCGTCGTCGATGCCCTTGCGGCGCAGCTCCTGGCTCAGCGCTCTTCCGGCGAGTCCTTTGCCGCGGTGCCTGCTCGTCACCCACAGGCTGGCGAACAGGGCGTCGTCGATGATCCCGACCTCGGTGAAGCGACCGAGGACCTCCTGCGCCGCCTCCTCCGGGATGCCCTTCCGGGCGAGGGCGGTCGCGAGCTCCTTGCGGGTGCGCGGCCCGTACTCGAGCTGGTCGAGGCAGACCTGACGAGCCGCACCCGCGGGGTCGGCCGCGATCTCGTCGGCCCGAGCCTGGGCCTTGACCTCGGCCCGGGCCTGTCTCTCCTCGCGCGTCGGCCAGGTCTTCTGCCGTCGCTCTCTCGGCGCCTTCGGCGGTTCGCTGGTCCGGGCCCGCGCGGGTCGGACCGGCTCGCCCCCCTCCTGGGGGGCGAGCCGTTCGAGAGCCACGGGGTCTAGAGGTCGACCGGGACCGGCGCCACCATGTCGGCGAGCGCCGCGTCGGTGACATCGAGGATCGGCTGGCCGATGCCCAGCTTCTCTTTGATCCGACGCTCGATCTCGTCCGCGAGCTCCGGGTTGTCGCGCAGGAAGGCCCGGGCGTTCTCCTTGCCCTGGCCGAGCTGGTCGCCCTCGTAGGTGTACCAAGCACCGGACTTGCGGACGAAGCCGTGCTCGACACCCATGTCGACGAGCGAGCCCTCGCGAGAGATGCCGACGCCGTAGATGATGTCGAACTCGGCCTGCTTGAACGGCGGGGCCATCTTGTTCTTCACGATCTTGGCGCGGGTCCGGTTGCCGACGGCGTCGGTGCCGTCCTTGAGGGTCTCGATGCGACGCACGTCGATGCGGACGGACGCGTAGAACTTCAGCGCCTTGCCACCGGTCGTGGTCTCCGGGGAGCCGAACATGACCCCGATCTTCTCGCGGAGCTGGTTGATGAAGATCGCGGTGGTGTTGGTGTTGGCCAGCGCACCGGTCATCTTGCGGAGGGCCTGGATCATCAGGCGGGCCTGCAGACCGACGTGGCTGTCGCCCATCTCGCCCTCGATCTCGGCGCGAGGCACGAGGGCCGCCACGTAGTCGATGACGATGATGTCGAGGGCACCTGAGCGGACCAGCATGTCGGCGATCTCGAGCGCCTGCTCACCGGTGTCAGGCTGGCTGACGAGCAGGGCGTCGGTGTCGACGCCGAGCTTCTTCGCGTAATCGGGGTCGAGGGCGTGCTCGGCGTCGATGACCGCGGCGATCCCGCCGTTGGCCTGGGCGTTGGCGACCGCGTGCAGCGCCACCGTCGTCTTTCCGGAGGACTCCGGGCCGTAGATCTCCACGACGCGACCGCGTGGGAGACCGCCGATGCCCAGCGCCACGTCCAGGGCAATGGAGCCGGTGGGGATGACGGCAACGGGCGGACGGTTGTCGTCGCCGAGGCGCATCACCGAGCCCTTGCCGAAGTTCTTGTCGATCTGGGCCAGGGCCATCTCGAGGGCCTTGTCGCGGTCCGGTGCAGCCACCGTGTCTCCTTGTGTCGAAGCGGGAGTTCCGATCTACGACGGACGTTAGGAGCGGGCACCGACGGAATCCGCCTGCGCACTGGACCTGTGGACCATCCGGAACGCTGTGGACGCTAGTTCGAACAGCTGTTCTAAGTCCAGGCCGACACGCGGGGAGTCTCAGTGGTGGGCGGTGTCGTTCGCGGCGCAGACGGCGCGCCACACGTCCTTCACGTCGTCACCGTCCTTCAGCGCCTGGTCCACCGTCCTCGAGCCCAGCTCCGCGAGCACCATGTCAGCCGCGTAGGAGCGGGCGTACGGGACGCCGAAGCGACGTTCCATCCGGTTCCAGAAGTCCGTGAGGCGCACCTGCTCAGCGTAGGTGCGAGGCCGACTGCCCGACCACCCGGCGAGCCATCCGCTCCGGGTCCACCTCGGGCGGGAGCAGCCGTACGCCGGCGTGCAGGACTGTCACCCCTTCGCGACCGACGAGCACCGGATCGAGCAGCACCTCGGCCACCTCTGGATGGTCCTCACCCAGCTGCGCCACGCGGTGCAGGACGTCTTGCAGGGCCAAGGTGTCGTGGCCCTCGAGCAGGGACGCCCCGCGGATGCAGCCGACCAGCTCGGCCGCGTCGAGGTCGGTGAGCGGGAGGGTACGGGTCATCGGGTCCGCGAGCAGGTCTGCCGCCACGCCACCGAGCCGCAGCGAGATCAGCGGACCGACGGCTGCGTCCTGCACCAGCCTCACGACCGTCGAGACCCCGGGCGCGGCCATCGGCTGCACCAGCAGGTCCGTTGGCCCGAGGAGCTCCTGGATCGCGTTCCACTCCGCCGCCAGGACGGACGGGTCGTCGAGCGAAAGACGCACCGCCCCCAGGTCGACGCGGTTGCGCCACCGGTCGTCTGGATGCTTCAGGGCGACCGGCCAGCCGAGCAGCTGCGCCGCCTCCACTGCCTGCTCGACCGAGGACACCCGGGAGGTCGGCCAGGTCCGCACGCCGTAGGCAGCCAGCACCGACGACGCCTCGGGGATCC